>DBFBJF010000204.1:0-3379 GCA_048203265.1 Candidatus Merdiplasma sp. | reverse complement strand
AAAAATTTTTTCCGTGTATTTTTGGTACTGTTTTGACCTTTTGGAAGACCGATGGCGGGATCGTTCAGACCAATTCCGCTATGCGGGTTACGGCAACATAAATGTCCTGAATTTTATACCAGGTGCGGCTTCCCACGATACCGTCCTGAGTCAGGCCGAACACGGACTGGAAGACCTTCACGGCATTCTGGGTCCGCTCCCCGAAAATGCCATCCACGGCGATCTTGGGGATCAAGGGGAAATTGTCGGAGATCCGGTTTAGCTGTTCCTGGATTTTGGATACATCCTCCCCGGTGGATCCGATGTCCAGGGGAAAGCCGGGGTAGGAGGAGGGAACGCCGGAAACCTCCTCGGCAAAGTTGATATACATATCGTCCCCATAAAAGTAGCGGAGGATCTCAATGGGCTCATAGCCCTGGTCGCCCAGATATTTGCTGCCCCACTGGGTCATCCAGTTTGGACAGCTCACCCGCTGGCCGTCGCAGTACTGGGTCAGAATGGGCTGCTTCACGTTGGGGCGGGAGAGGTAATTGTCAAATACCTCATCCACCACCTCCTCAATACTCTCAAAGTAATTCCGTCCGTTCATCCACTTCTGGTCAAAGGCAGTGGAGGAGGTGATGGTGAAGTCATAGCCCTTGTTCCGGTACCACTCTGTGTATACCCGGTTCAGGGTGAAGGACTGAATGGCCAGCACATTGGCGATGATGGTGGAGCGGGGCCAGGTGGCATATATTTCGCTGGAGGCCACGTTTTTGATATAGTCCCGGTAACGCACGTAGTGGTTTTGGGCGGTGGTATCCTGAGGGGTGCCATCGTGCACCACAATAAACTCCGGAAGCACCACCCGGTCCAGCACAATCTCTCCCGTCTGGGTGATGGGCTTGATTTCCTCCTCCGCGATTTTGGGAGGATATTCCCCGTAGAGGGTGTGGGCGGGTATGACAATCACATCCGGTATCTGGGAGGGCGCCAGGGGGCGCATACGGATGTTTTGGAGGGCGGTCTGCCCGGACAGCAGCTGAATGCCCGAGATGGTGATGGGTTCAAAGCCCGGAGCGGATACCTTCAGAGTGTATTCCGAGTAGGGCTGGGTTTCCGATTCAGGATCCAGGCTGTATTCCACGGGGGGCGTGCCAAGCTCCAGGGTATCGGTCCGCCCGCTGCTGTCTGTGGTAACTTCCTCCAGAATATCATCCGGCATTCCCGTGTAGGAGACGTCCACCGTGGCGTCTTCCACAGGGATGTCCTGCCGCTCTGAGGTGACCTGTATCTGCAGACGGCCTTTGTCCGGCTGTTCTTCCTGCATCATGTGCAACGTGCTGTAATCCATAGGCTTCTCCTGATTCATTCCGGTCTGTTTTCCAACGCCGATGGTGTTAAGACAGACCTGTTTCTTTAATATATGCCTGAAAAGGAGAAAAGGTTCCGGGAATCGCCGAAATCGGAAAAGTATGGAAAGTGGATGAGAGATATATGGTTTACAAATGATATACTGTGTGGTACGATGTACATCGGAAAGAGGAAATAACTCGCGCAACATATGGGAAGCTGAGATATTCCGAGACAGACGGGAGGTGGCATATGAATATTGAGGAGTGGAAATCACAGATTAAGAGGGGAACGCTGGAATACGGTATTCTGCTGATGCTCTCACAAAAAACCTATTACGGATATGAGATCCTGCAGAAATTGGAATCGTATCCCATTATTGCGGCCAAGGAGAGCACCATTTACCCGCTGCTGAGAAGGCTGCAGAAGGAGGGCTGTCTGAAATCCACCTGGCAGGAATCTGCGGAGGGGCTTCCGCCGCGGAAGTATTATTCCCTGACTCCGGAGGGAGAGGCATATCTGGAAGCCATGACGAGAGAGTGGAAAAATTTGCTGGATGCAATTTCTGATTTGAGAGGAGATCACCATGAATAAGAAGCTGGAAAAATATTTGGACACTGTGGATAAATGCTTAAAACCTCTGTCCGCCTCGGAACGGGTGGATATTGTGAAGGAGGTCAAAGGCTCCATAGTGGAGATGGAGCAGGAGGGAATGGATCCGGAACAGATTCTGGAACGGCTGGGCCCGCCCAAGGCACTGGCAAAAGCGTATCTGGGCGATCTGCTGACCAAGGGCGGCGGAGGCGGCTGGAAGCGTTTTTTGATTATCTGCGCTTTCTACAGCCTGACCGGTTTTTCCGGCCTGTTTGTGATTCCGGTGCTGGGCATCTGCGCCCCGGTATTTCTCGCCTGTGGGGCAGTGTGCCCCATTCTGGGAATCGTCAAGCTGGTGGATGGCCTGTTTCACCTGAATATTCCCGGCGTTCAGTATATTCAGATCGTGTGGGGCAGCGATGCTTTCGGCCCTGTGGGTGTATTTGTGGCGTCCATTCTCATAGGAGCTCTTTTGTTCCTTATCGGTTGGGGATGCTGGAAGCTGCTGCTTCTGTATCTGAAGGGAGTGGGCAGTACCAAGCACCGTCTGGAGGTATGAGAGGAGGAAGACCGGTATGGATATGAAGAATCTGAAATGGTTCCAGGAGGTCTGCCGGTGCGGCAGTATTACGAAAGCGGCCGCGAACCTGTTCATCACTCCCCAGGGGCTCAGCAAGGGAATAAAAAATCTGGAGAATGAGCTGGAGGTGACCCTTCTGGAGCGAACGCCAAACGGCGTGTCCCTGACGCCATACGGGGAATGCCTGATGCGCTACGGAGAGCCGATGCTGGCGGAGTATCAGGGGATGACGGCAGAGCTGAAGCGGATGAAACAGCAGGAGAGAGGATTGCTGCGGGTATGCAGTTCCTACGGGGTGTTCCGGATCCTGGGGGTGGATTTTGTGCTGAACTTCGAGGAGGAAAATCCCGGCATGAGCCTGGACTATATGGAGTATCCGGACAGCTATGTGGAGCGGGAGATTTTGAAGGGAAATTATGATATTGGATTCGGCATCAGCCCCATTCCCGGGGAGGGGTTGGAGGTGACGCCGCTGTTTTCCTCCCCGGTGAGCCTGCTGGTGTATGAGGGGCACCCTCTGGCGGAGAGGGAGACGGTGCGCTTCGCCGATTTGAGAGAGGAGCCGCTGATTTTAGAGTCCCATCTGTTTAAAATTCATGATCTGGTGAAGGAGAGCTGCCTGCGCGGGGGCTTTGAGGCAAATATCATCTACTGCACCAGCGGCTTCAGTCTGTGTCATAAGCTGACAGCCCAGAAGCGGGGGATCTCTGTGATTGTGGACCGTATCAGTGATGATATGTCCAAGGCGGGAATGCGAATCATACCGATAGAGGATTCCTTCCGGTGGCAGGTCAATCTGGTCTGCCGGGAAAAGAACCGGAATGACTGGCACATTAAGTAATGGAAGAGCTACACAAAAAAATTTATGCAGAA
>DBFBJF010000203.1:0-3487 GCA_048203265.1 Candidatus Merdiplasma sp. | reverse complement strand
GGATCGGACTGAGCACCAGCATGGCAATAAAGGTGACAATAATAGTCAGGAACGACATCAGTACCTGGGGAATAGACTGATTGATCATCTGCCTCAGGGTATCTGTATCGTTGGTATAAAGACTCATGATAGAGCCATTGGTATTCTGGTCGAAATACCGGATAGGCAGAGTCTGCATATGATCAAACATCTCGTCCCTGATCCCTTTCAGCACACCCTGTCCGATGGTAACCATCAGTCTGCTGTAAACAAAGGTAGCAATCACACCGCACAGAAAAATTGTTCCCAACACAGTCAATGCCATATACAGCTCGGAATAGTCCGGATTCTGCTGGCCAATCAGCGGGATGATAAAATCATCCAGCAAAAACCTCAGTGAAAGGGATACCGAGATGGATGCAATGGAGCTGACCAGAATACAGAAAAGAACAATAATAAACTGTACCTTATAGGTGCTGGTCACATAGCCAAGCAGGCGCTTCGCCGTCTTAACCGCTCCCTTATTCAGTCTTGGCTTCTCTGATTTACTCACCGTCAACACCTCCCCGCACCTGTGATTCGTAAACCTCTCTGTAAATCTCATTTGTCTTCAGAAGTTCCTCGGAGGTTCCTATACCGTTGATCTCACCGTTGTCCATCACAATAATCATATCTGCGTCTTCCACAGAAGATACCCTCTGAGCGATGATGATCTTGGTGGTATCCGGAATTTCTTCCCGGAATGCTTTTCGGATCAAAGCATCCGTCTTCGTATCCACCGCGCTGGTGGAGTCATCCAAAATCAAGATCTTGGGCTTTTTCAGCAGCGCTCTAGCGATACACAGTCTCTGCTTCTGCCCACCGGATACATTGTTTCCGCCCTCCACAATCATAGTATCATATTTGTTCGGGAACTCCTGAATAAAGCTATCCGCCTGGGCCAGCTTACATACCCGCTGAACTTCCTCATCGCTGGCGTTCTCATCCCCCCAGCGCACATTTTCATAAATACTTCCGGTAAACAACACGTTTTTCTGAAGCACCATGGATACCTGGTCTCTGAGGGCTTCCAAGCTGTAATTTCTCACATCAATGCCGCCCACCTTCACGCAGCCGCTGGTCACATCGTACAGCCTGGGAATCAGCTGTACCAGGGTGGACTTAGCGCTTCCGGTTCCGCCCACGATGCCGATGATCTGGCCGCTCTTGATATGAAGATTCACATCTTTCAGCGACAGGTTTCCTCCATCACCGGAATAGCTGAAGTTTACATGCTCAAAATCAATATCTCCGTTGGGTACCTCGGTCAGCGCATCCTTGGCGTCCTCCATCTCCGGCACTTCATCCAGCACCTCACTGATACGGTCTGTGGAAGCGCCCGCAATCATGATCTGCACGAACACAAAGGTCACCATCATCAGGGAGGACAGGATCTGAATGGCGTACACAATGACGCTGGTCAGCTCACCAGTCTGCATGGTTCCTCTGATGATGCTTTCTCCACCGATCAGTACCATGATCAGAACCACCGCATAGATGGTAAACTGCATGATGGGGGAGTTCCAGGCCACGATTTTCTCTGCCTTTGTAAACAGATTAAATACAACGGTGGAAATCTTCCCGAACTTTTCCTTCTCATGCTCTTCTCTTACGTAAGCCTTGACCACCCGGGCTGCATTCACATTTTCCTGGACCGTATTATTCAGTACATCGTACTCATCAAACACCTGCACAAAATGAGGATGGGCTTTTTTTGCCAGATAAATCAGAAGACCGCCCAGAACCGGAATCGTAACAAGAAGGATCAACGCGATGGGCATACTGATCGTCATAGTCATAATCAGAGACAGGATGATCATGATGGGCGCCCTCGCCAGAAGACGAATGGTAAACATATACGCCATCTGCACGTTGGTAATATCTGTGGTCAGTCTGGTCACCAGTCCCGATGAAGAAAAATGGTCGATATTCCCGAAGGAAAACTCCTGTACCTTATAAAAAATATCGTGGCGAAGATTTTTCGCGTATCCGGCAGAGGCAATCGCCCCGAGCTGCCCTGCCTTTGCTCCAAAAAACAGCGCTACCAGAGCCAGCGCAACCAGAAGAATCCCCATTTTGATGATATAACCCATGTCACCGTTTGCGATACCCACATCGATGATCTTAGCCATCAAAAGAGGAATCAGCACTTCCATAAGTACCTCCAGCGCCACAAAAACCGGCGTAAGGATCGTCTCGCGCTTGTACTCCCGAACAGAGCGAAGTAATTTTCGATTCATAATTAGATCTTTTCTCCTTTCCTCATTTTTCACCACCGGACAGATTTTCGGACATCTGTTTCAAAACCCTGAAGCAGACTTCCAGATCAGTTTCCGGTATTCCTTTTCTGAGCAGCGCTTCCATATACTGGATATGGGAGATGATCTGCTCTCGAAGCTCCATCGCTTTTTTCGTCGGCATCAGTTTCTTGTAACGGGCATCCCACTCCACGGTTTCCCGATAGATAAATCCGTTCTTTTCAAGAAGCTGAAGGATCCCTGTTGCCGTAGAGCGGCGGATCTGAAACGCTTTCTCGATATCCTTCTGATAGATATCATTGACCGGGGCCTGAAACAGAATATAATGCAGTACAAGTCTCTGCATATTCGTCAATCCGCTCTCCGGCTCCGGATGACACGTCTGCCGCTTCAGCTGATGGGAAATCATGTTGATCAGCTTGCCCACATCCTGTGTCGAATCACATTCATTCAGAGCTTCCATTTTCATCCCTTCTTTATAATTAGTTCGGTAGCTAACAGATATAATACAAGGGATGTAAATGATTGTCAATTATCAAAATGCACAAAAGAAAAACTCCCGGTGCCAAAGGCGCAGGGAGTTTTGACGTTTGCCTAATAACGTCCCTTTTCATGTTCATAAAGCTTCCGGTCATCCCGCATCACCACAGTTCCCACACCGTGGACGCTGAACAGCTCCAGAAGCAAAGCGTGCTTCATCCGGCCGCTGATCAGATGGACTCTCTGCACGCCTCCGTCCAGAGCTTTCAGCGCGTTGTCCAGTTTTTTTGCGAAATCCGGATCCAACTGCTGATTCGCCATGTAGGTTTTCAGCTCCGTCTCTGTCATAGATAAAATCCGGTTGCCCTCCTCCCAGGTGACCCCCTCATACTTGCTGACGTAAATCAATTTTTCCGCCTGAAGCCGCACCGCGATCTCCCTGGCCGTATCCGCCGGATCCAGGGGCAGCATCTCTGTGTCAATATCGTTGGGCGTCACCACCGGAATGTAATCATTGTCCAGAGTCATATGCAGTGTCTGCTCATCAATGCCGCAGATTCCCACTGCCTTTACTCCGGCCAGCTCCGCCAGCTTGGCTACCCTCTTATTCTCCCGGAATTTGTCCGCTCCCAACCTGGAGTCATGGACGATCACCGGCTTCATTCCCACACTCTTCATCAGCGCGATGTCCTGCATCACGCCCTGTTCTTCCTCACCGCTGAGGATATTGC
>DBFBJF010000202.1:0-22731 GCA_048203265.1 Candidatus Merdiplasma sp. | reverse complement strand
GTCTCCTGACCTGACGATCCGGGAAAGGCTCACCTATGCAAAGGAACAAATGCTTGGCACCTTCAAGAAGGTGTTCCCTTATATTCTGATTGGTGTCGGGATCGGCGCGCTGATCCACAACTGGATACCGGAAAGGTGGATTGAATCCGTACTTGGCAGCAGCAATCCTTTTGGTGTGATCCTCGCAACTATCGTTGGCATTCCCATGTACGCAGATATTTTCGGCACCATTCCTGTTGCGGAGGCTTTACTTTCCAAGGGGGCGCAACTGGGTACCGTTCTTTCCTTTATGATGGCTGTTACTACCTTGTCCCTGCCGTCCCTTATCATGCTCCGCAAGGCTGTGAAACCCAAACTGCTGGCACTCTTTATTGGCATTTGTACGATTGGCATTATCATTGTTGGCTACCTGTTCAATGCGTTTCAATTCATTTTGATTTAATCTAAGGAGGTAATTCGCTATGGGACTGTTTAACAAGAAGAAAGAGGAAAAAAGTTGTTGCTGTGGGAGCGGCTGCACACCCGAAAAGATGGCCCAGGCAGAGGCCGCAAAAACAACTGCCGGGGTCAAAGTGCTGGGGGCTGGCTGCGCGAAGTGTCATGCGTTGGAAGATGCCACCAAAGCGGCGCTCGCGGAACTGAATATGGACACGACCATAGACCATGTAACAGACTTCTCGCAGATCGCCGCCTATGGCGTGATGACCACCCCTGCCCTTGTGGTAGATGGCAAGGTCGTGTCCTATGGCAAGGTTTTGAAAAAAGATGAGGTAAAAGCCCTCATTCAGAAGGTCAGGGGATGACGTATGGGTCAAAAACCCAAAGTGGCGTTTATCTGCGTCCACAATTCCTGCCGGAGCCAAATCGCCGAGGCACTCGGAAAGTATCTGGCCTCCGATGTATTTGAAAGTTACTCCGCTGGCACAGAGACTGTGCCGCAGATCAACCAGGACGCAGTTCGGTTGATAAAACAACTCTATGGTATTGACATGGCGCAGACGCAATATAGCAAATTGCTGAACGAACTTCCACCCGTAGATATTGTCATAACAATGGGGTGCAATGTGGCCTGCCCCTACCTGCCCTGCAAGCACCGGGAGGATTGGGGGCTTGACGATCCGACCGGACACGGTGATGACGTGTTTGCAGAGACCATTCAGGCGATTCACCGGAACATTTTAGACTTAAAAGGCAGAATACAAAATATGATATAGCGCAACGCAGAAAAGCCCCAGGTCAGACCGGCAGTACCGGCCCGACCTGGGACTTGTTGTCAGGGCTCCATGTGGTTGATTTTGGTGTAAGTGTGGTGCAAATCGGCTGGGAATGCGCCGGAAAGTCCTGAATTCCCAGGCAAGCGAGGCAGCTTCTACACGAGCCATCCAGTGCAGACCTGCGCCGCGGGATACTTCAATATATTATTCTCATATATGTGCGCGCATGGCCCGGATGCAAAGGCATCCGGGCCATCTTGTGTCCGTGCGGTCCGGCCGGCGCTTCAGCCGGTCAATGCGCGAGTTATTTGAGCAGGAATTTTCAGGCTGCCCGGCCTAATTATAGTTTTTGCGTATGATAAGCGATAAAATATAAGCATTTTACGTAATCACCCGGCAGCGCTATAATGTTTTGCGTCAGGATATGGGACATATCTGCAAGCAAAATATGTAAGGAAGTGAAACATGAAACGCACATTACTGCTGTTTATTGCCTGTGCCGTGCTGCTGTCGCTCACGGCCTGCGGGGATATGCAGGCCGCGGTGCCGACGCCGACAGTGACGCCGGACGCGACCCCAAACGAGACGGAAGTGGCCGCGGCGACGGCACTGCCCGAGGGTGAGTCAAACATCCTCGTCGCGTACTTCTCATGGGCTGACAACGCCATACTGGCCGAGGACGTAGACGCCGTGGCCTCGCCGAGCGTGGTGCCGCCCGGGAACGTGCAGCAGCTCGCCGGCTGGGTACAGGAGGCCACAGGCGGGGATTTGTTCAGTATCCGCGTGACCGAGCCGTACCCTAGCGATTGGGACGAGTGCCTCGCGCGGGCGAACTCGGAGCGCGGCGAGGACGCGAGGCCGGAGCTGGCTGAAAACCTGGGCAGTCTGGACGGTTACGACACCATATTTCTGGGCTACCCTAAAATGGAGCAGGGTTATATCTGTGTATAGCGGTGTATTGCGTAGAGGAAGGAGGGCGAATAGGTACAGAAAACACAGCAGAAAGAAAAAAGTGTGTATAGAGTAAGGTAGGAACGACCATGAAAGTGGTCGCTTTTTTTATGCCCTCCTACCGGGCAGAAGGGAAATCAGATTTCAGAATGGAGATGTAGACGATGAATGAATGGGAACGCCTGCACCAGCAGGCCAAGCGGTACCAGGCAGAGTATCCTCCCGGTACCCGAATCATGTTACTGAGCATGGGCAGAGATCCCTGTCCTGTCGAGGATCAGACAAGAGGCACTGTCAAAGTAGTGGATGATATCGGAACACTGCACTGCTCGTTTGACAATGGAAGATCTCTCGGCGTTGTGCCTGGTGAGGACTCATTTCGCAAGCTGACGGAGGAAGAACTGGCAGAGGAACAGGAATCCGGCATGACTGAGGATCAAGGCCCCGTCATGGGAATGTAGGAGGTAAATCATTTGGAAATTGAAATTGAGATTCCGGAGGCGCTGGTGGAGCCGCTTTTGATCCAGGCTGCCATTGAGGAAGTACCTGTAGAGGAAATTGTAACAAGGGCGATTCAGAAATTCATGGAAAGAGGTGAACAAAGTGGCTGCTGACGGGAAGAAAGGCATTACGGTCAAAGTCGATGCGGCTTTGCATGCCGAGATTACACAATATCTGCAAGACCACGGGATGACGATGACGGAGTTTGTCACGCTGGCCTTGCAGGATGAACTGCATCCTAAAATTGATGAAAAGGAAGGGAAAAACATGGAGAAAATGAGGACACTGGCATTTCAGGTGCCGGAAAGCCTGTTCCAGCGGATTAAAGATTATCTGCACCGCAATAACATGACGCAAAAGGACTTTGTCATCGGCCTGATTGAGCAGGAGCTGGATCGGGATCTGGCTGAGAGTCAGGAAACCGGCAAGGCTCAGGGTGACTTCGAGGATACGGAGGAACTGGAGGATACAGAGCAGTTGGACGCTGATCAGGAGTTACCGGGAGATCAGGAAACTGCTTCTTCTGCGGAGAAAATGGATGAAGCGGAACCCTCTATCCCCGATCAGGAAGTGCCGGGGACATCTGAGGAAGGCCCCGATGCTGAAGAACTGGATGAGATGTCCCCATCGGAGGAAACCGGCGAAGCAGACTATCAGGACGATGAAGATATGTCAGAAGATGCCCTGGAGGATGAAGGCTCGGAAGAAACCGAAGATACTCTGGAGGTTGAGGACGAGGAAGAAACGGAGGCCGTCCTGGAGGACGAATACGAAGATGAATCCGGGATTGAGGACGAAGATATGGATGAGGATGAATCGGAAGATGAAAATGTAGGTTTCGCTATGGGAATGTGAGGTGGATGCAGCCTATGACCATTTATCAGGAAGAACTGCTGCGCCGCCTTCCTCAATTAGACTGTACTGGGTATTATGGCTATCGGGATGGTCTGCTCCACATTTTTCACGGAGACGCTCCTTTCTGTCGTCAGACACCCGAAGGCTTCCTACGGTTTTATGAGGATCAGTTTGAGGTACTAAGCCAGACGGAACTCTATGATAAAATTCATCAAGAGGTCAGAGCCATCCGTGAGTATGTGAGCCTCTATGAAGCAGCCCCACAGATGGAGGCGGATGGCGTCCATGATTACCGGAAACTGGCGGAGTATGGGAATATCGTCCTGGCCGGAACGTATAGTGAAAACTATGGTTTCATGTTTACCACATGGGATCAGGATAAAGAGCGTGGCTATGTGTCCGGCGGCGATTACTCTCCAAATTATGAATATGCAAAAGAATCTTTCGTCCGGCGTTCGGGGCTGATTCAGGAACAACGCCTGTTCCAGCCAGCAGAAGCTGAAAATCTCTATCGTTGTGTGGACTACGCCAGAAATCACTGCGGCTCTCTTACCTTCGAGCAGTCGAAAGCGTTGGATGAGCTGGCGGAAAAGCTGTCGTATGGCTATCCGGAGATTGAGAAAAATCCTCCCATCTTTGAACCGGAGGATGGCCCACAACTGAATCTGTAACCTAAGTGACACCCTTGCTTTGTTGATGAAGCGAGGGCTTTTTTTATGAAAGGAACCATGAATGATGTATTTTACCGAAACCGAAGCCCTCCGTGAGCTGGAGATCCTCATGCAGATGATTCCCGGTTTCCAGCCCAAGGGCTATGGGAGCATGGTCATGCCGGATCAGATTTATATCTATCTGCAGGAACCACCCCCGCCAACTTATCAGGAGATGATTGCGGATACCATGCATGCTGTCCGATATCGCCCCTTCCTGCAAAGAGTGGAGGAACTTCTAAACGAAAGCGAGATGAGGCCCATGAACTATCTAAGCAATCACCATCAGAAACTTTTCCGGATGGCCATCCAGAAAAAAGACAGGAAAAATTATGCCCTGCTGTCGGCACTTTATCTTTTTACCGCCGATCCGAGGCTCTGGCGCATCATGAGGCATCAGGTGGATGGGAACCTCATCCGGTTTGACCGCCGGAAACTGTGCGGTCTGAATGAATACACTTATCCCCTTTACTGTGCCGCCAAGGATTTATATATGGGAACCCGGCATCTTACCATCCGGGATCTGGCTGACCGGGAACTGATCTCCCCGAAACAGTTCGCCGCCATCTGCAATGCCATGGCAATCCGCAGATTCGGTCTGAAAGCCGTAGAACCGGCAGAAAAAAAGGAGGAATGTGAACCATGAACATCGAAGAAAAGTATCCCCTTCTCATTGGGCATTCAGACCAAGGAAGTCAGGAGCTGCATAGCATTCAAGAGGTGGCGGATTTCATCTGCAGCCAGGGGCTGGAGAGCGATCTGTTGATTACCCAGGAGGATGGCTCTTACTTTCTGAATACCTTTGGCATCTATATTGACCGGATTGCCGACATGGAATATCGTGAGGCACTGCTGAAGGTGTTGATCCCCATGCAGATGGAGCTGGATGGCACTATGGAGGTAGATGAGGAACCCAGCCCGGAGGACGAGCGCCTGAAGGAAGTCAATAAGCGTCTGGAGCCATTTGAACTGTATCAATGCGGCAACGGGAAATATGGGCTGTCCCTTCCGTTTTCTTTTCTGCAGGAACCCTATGAAGACTACGGGCAGGCGGCGTTTAACCGGTTCGCAGAGGAACATGGCGAAGAAGCAAAGAATTCCTTCGGCCTGTATACCCACGGGAATGGCTATGAATGGGAGAAAGTCTTCCAGACAGCATTTCAGGATGATGCCGGATTGGGGAGGATTTCGTTTAACAGCGAGGCCGGAGGATTTTACTGCTACTGCCCGGACGCCGCTCTGCTGGAGCGCATGGGAATGGCATTCAAGGCTATCTGCGATGATCCGGATCAGCTTCAGGACATGGTAAACCGTGCGCTCTCGGATGGGCAGGACGAAACGCCAGGGATGCAGTTATAAGAAAGAAGAAATGGAGATGGAACAATGGAACCCGATAGAGAAACCTTACAGATTGAAGTGGTCGCAGAAAATGCTGACCGGAGCGGCGTCTATTTTACGGTCTTAGGCCTTCCTGCCATGGGCGGGCGGATTTGGGATGCACTCCAGAGGCTCCGGTCTACAGCGACTCCGGAACGCCCTTTCGATGTGAGCATCCGGGAAAGCCCGAAACTCCCGGAGCTGGCCGGTATTACCCTGATCGCTCCCACGCTCCCAGAGCTAAACTTTTTTGCCCGCCGCTTGGCATTTATGCCGGATGAGGACATTCTGCTTTTGAAGGGCGTGCTTCTCCAGCGGCTGGAGGCTGGCCAATATGAGAACGGAATTCCCATGAAGGAATTGATCAACCTGACCTATGGACTGGATACAGTCATGATCGCTTCGAATGTCGGTGACGATGAAGCCCTGGGGCGGTTTGTTGTCGAGAATGAGCTGAATGAAGATGTAAACGCCATCCCGGAGTCCTCCCTCTATCTGCTGGATCAGGCGCAGATTGGAAGACTGCAGAGAAAAAATGATGGCGGCGTGTTCGTGGATGGCTGCTACGTGGTAGCCGGGGAATACGAGCTGGCCGAGATTTATGATGGAACCCATCTGCCGGAAACAAAAGAAGAACCGGAGGATGCGGTATTCCGGCTTTTGGTCGCTCAGACTCCCATGGACGATCCGAAGGAAACCGTTGGAAGTGCCGAGTGGATCAGCCTGCCCATCCCGCCGGAAAAGGCAGCGCAGATCGCTCATGCCCATAACGAGATGTGCATGGAAGACTGCGTTTATTTCGACATGGATTCCGCCATCCCGCAGATCGATGACCAGGTCTATAACAGCATGGATCACTTTGCCCGGTTAAACCAGATCGCCATGCAGTATCAGGCCATGTCTGAACCGGAGCAGATCAAATACAAGGCGGTGCTGGAAGCCGAGGCGCACCTGACGATGGAAAAGGCATTGGAGCTTGCCGCTCATCTTCCAGAGTATGAATTTACGCCTTCCCCCTGTGATGAAGCGGACTTTTTCAAAGAGTATCTGGCTCATCACCTGGACACCCGCATGGATCGGCGGTGGCTGTCCACCATTGCAACGCAGGCCGAAGGAGCCAGATTGCTGCAGAGGCTGGGCGCAACACAGACAGAATACGGAATCCTATCGGCCCGTGGGCATTCCCTGTATGAATTGGTTCCCTACGGGGAGCCATCCAGGGAACTATCCGCCCAGGCCCTGACCGATGAAAAGCTGGAGGTAGTGGAGGTGCTTGGGCAGACCGCCTTGTTTACCAATGGCCGAGTTACCGAGCAGGAGCTTCCGGATGGGCTTTACCGCTATGACCTGCGGGAAGGAGAAAATGTGGCTTTTGCCACCATTGAAAGGAACGTGGCTGCAAATCACGCTGGTACGATCCTGACCAAAGCACCGCTGGATTTTGGCGGTCAGGAATATCTCGTCTTTGATGAGGATACCAGCCCAAACTTTCTGGGTTACGACCTGACACCGGAGGAATTCCTGCAAACGGATTTCACCCAGACGGATGCCCAGGAGGAAGACTCTGCCCCGCAGATGGGAGGAATACAGTAATGATGTTTGCTCTGGATTTTGTCCTGGGCCTGATCCTGGGAGCGGCGATTACCGCCCTGGCAGCCATGGCCCTGTTCAGTTATCGGGAATATCAGCGGGAAACCGCTGCGGAAATTGAAAAGCTGAGTAAGCGCCTGAATGAAACACAGGCGATGATGAACCAAACAGAAATGGAGAGAAGGATTCATGGCAACAATCACTGAAATCAAAGCCGAGCAGCTCCGGCGTCCGGATACTCCGGAAGGGCTGATCCTTCAGGGCTGCGGCGGGGATCTGCAGGAATGGGTAACCGGCATCAATGACATGCTGACGGAGGAAAATATTCTGCTGGACGGGAGCCGGTTTGAACAGGCTTCTGTTTTTGAACATCAGGGCCTGACCAACCTGTTCCTCCCCTTTGACGATGTCAAGCTGGACATGGGAAAGCTGGCAATCTGGCGCTTGAACACCCGTGAGCAGTTCGGGAGCATGTGGTGTTCTGACTACGTGGATAACCGGCTGGGCGGCCCTTTGGAAGAAAACGCCCCGGCACAAAAGCCGGACTGCCCTCTCATTGGGCAGAACGGAAACATCTTTAACCTGATGGGGATTGCCAGCCGGACACTCAAGGAACATGGCATGGAGGAACAAGCCAGGGAAATGCGGAGCCGCATTATGGAATCCGGCAGCTATGATAAGGCCCTGGTAATTATCGGAGACTATGTCAATATCACTTCTATTGATGAGACGGATGAGGATTTCGAGGAAGGGATGGACATGGACTTATAAACCATTTGAAAGGAAGGAGAGGTGAAGAAAGATGGCTGCATTTTTATCTGGAACTGTGGTTGGAGGGATCATGGGGATTGTGATTTTATGCCTCTGCCAAGCGGCATCCCGTGCTGACCGGGATATGCCAAAACTTTAAGTATCGCTAAAATTACGCCGGTATCAATCGCCCTTTAAGACGGTTGATACCGGCTTTTTTGCTTTCCGGGCGGTTGGTGCCACCAAGGAGGTGGTGAATATCAAAACACCTGTGAGCTGGGTGGGCAATAAAACGTCCATCCTCCACATTCTCTATGCGCTGTTCCCAATCCGCTATGAGCGGTATATCGAACCCTTCGGCGGCTCCGGCGCAGTGCTGTTAGGCAAGGCTGAGCCGGATAAATTCGAGGTTTACAACGACTACAATGGGAACCTGGTGAACCTGTTCCGCTGTATGCGTGACCGGCCTCTGTCCTTTATCCGGGAGCTGGGCTTTCTGCCCTTAAACGCCAGGGATGACTTCCTGGTCTTAAAGAAGTTCTTCCAGAAGGAAGAGTTCACCGATGAATTCTTAAATCAGGAGCTGGATCTGACCACGATTGTCTTGCCGGAAATCAAGGCGGAGGAAATCCGGGAGCTGTATAAAAAGGCCATGCATGATTATGACCTGCGCCGTGCGGTAATGTTCCTAAAACTCATCCGCTACAGCTATTCCAGTTCAGGAAAGAGCTTCGCCTGTCAGCCCTTCTCCGTCCGGAGCCTGTTCGGGCTGATCCAGGATTTCAGCATCCGGATGGAGAACGCTGTCATCGAAAATCAGGACTTTGAAGTGCTGATCAGCCATTATGACCGCCCGGATGCCTTCTTTTACTGTGATCCGCCCTATTTCAGCAGCGAGTATGTGTATGAGTGCGGATTTACCTGGGAGGATCATGTGCGTCTCCAAAGCACCCTGGCGGATGCGAAGGGCAAATGGCTGGTGTCCTATAATGACTGCCCGGAAATCCGGGATCTGTACCGGGGATCGGAATTCTTTGATTTTAAGCGTATCCACTCCATGGTGCAGAAATATGAGGCGGGCAAGGAATTCCCTGAACTGCTCATCGGCAACTATGACCTGTATGAGAGGGAGCGCCGGAAACCGCATCAGATGACGCTGTTTTCCGATCCCAGCTTCGATTACGAAAAAACCTTAAAGGAGTGTATCATATCATGCAAGAAAAAATCGTAAAGGGATTTATTTTCATGCCTGTACCCGCCGATCTGTTCATGGCCTCCGGTATTGAGCCGCTGTCGCTGCTTCGTTACTCCGCTTCGGAGGGCCGGATCGTCATTGAAGTGATGGATGGCATGGAAGACGATATCGCCTGTGATGGCGATTGTGAGAACTGCCCTCATGCGGATGCTTGCGAGGAAAGTGAGGTGTTCTGATGGGGCCGATGTACCGTGTCCTCGGTAAACGGGGGCGCATTACCATCCCCTTTGAAATCCGCAAGCGTGTGGGCTTTGCCTACAATGACATTCTGTCTTTCACCGAGCAGGATGACCGCACCGTGGTGGTAAAACGGGAAAAGATCTGCGATGAGTGCAAGGCAAAGGAACGGGCCAAGGATGACGAGGTATCGCTGCTGGAATTCCTAAACAGTCTCACCCCGGAGGAACAGCATGCGGCCCTGATCCATCTGTCTGTCAAATGGGCGGAGAAAAAGGGCGGTGATTTTTATGGATAGCCGAAAGCCCCTCTATCGCCATTCTCTGAAGGAGGCTGTCCGGCATGAGGAAAAAGATCTCTGGCGGGAAAGTTATAAGATCAACTGCGACTGCGCCAGGGCCATCGAGCGGAGCATTGCCGAAAACTATGATGGCAAGAAGCTGGGGCCGGATCTGGCGGAGCCGATTATCCAGCAGTATGGCTTCAACCGTGTGAACTGGGTGCTGGCCAATACCGTACAGCAGAAAAAAGAAGATGGCCGCATCTCCCCGGAAAACCGGCAATGGGCAGAAACCTTACCGATTCCCCAGGAGGAGCATAACTGGCAGTTTGAAGTAAATTCCCATCCGGGGCTGACGGATCTGTTCATAGGCGATGTGCGAAAGGCATGGCAGGCCCTGGGCCTGTTTACCGCCGCCCACTGTGTGGAGAACAGCCAGAATCAGGACTATACCGGGAAACTGCTGGTGCTGAACCCTCATATCCTGGGCAGTGCCTACCAGACACCGGAGCGTCAGCTCTTCCTTGCCAAGGATGGATGGGGATGCATCCCCGGCGCTCCCAGGCAGACGGTGTTCGGGAGATTCTTAAGCGAGGAAAAGGATCAGATTACCTTTTTCAACCGCTCCGATTTTATCGGAGTCCTGAGCGCGGAATATCTGCCGGATTGGGCGAAGGAAAAACTTGCGGCAATGGAGGTGCCGGAGACGGAGGAAACCCCGTCCGATGGCATGACTTTGCAATAAATCAAACAGGAGGAAAACCATGGCAACGAAACAATCAGAAAACGGGCAGAAGAAAAAAGCCCCGGCCTTCAGCGCCAAGATCGATGCCCTGTGCGACACCGGCTCCAGCACCAAGGCGTTCGCCAGTGTCTGCATTTCCGGGCGCTTTGTTGTCCGTGACATTGCGGTGATGGAGGGCAAGAACGGACTCTTTGCCCGGATGCCGTGCCGCTCCTACCAGGACAGGCATGGAAACACCCACTATTCGGACACCTTCTTCCCGCTGAACGCAAATGACCGCACTGCCATCAATGAGGCGGTTCTGTCCGCCTATCAGCAGGAGCTGGAACAGAGCGAGGCGGAAGGGCTGGACGAAAGCGAGGACGCATCCGAAGGGATGGCTCCTCAGATGTAAAGTGGCCGGAGTATTCCGGCAAAGTGCGTAACGAAAACTGAATCAGGCAGCATGGAGGGATACATCTGCGGATGCGTCCTTTTTTGTTTGCCAACAAGGAGGAAAAATTAATGTCGAAAACAAGCGTTTTCAAGAGGGGCCTCACCGCATTTATGGCGATGCTTCTGTGCCTCTCCAGTTTTATCGGTCTTGGAACGACCACTGCCTATGCCGCTGGCGAGCAGGCGGAGGTCTATATGATCTCTTTCCCCCGTGACGGGGATGCCAACTATGGCGGCGATTGGGGCCATCCGAACCTCCACTATATGAATGGCTGGACAAGTGGAAGTTCCAACAAGACAACGATCCGGGCCATGGGTTCCTATACGGGAATCGCCTGCTACTGCATCGAGCCTGGTGTCACACAGAACACCGGGGATGTGCTGACCAAGTGGGATGAGAACTTTTGGGATAACTATCCCTCGAATCTCAACAGCACCATTTCGCCGGATGAGATCAAGACCTTTATTGGCCGGATCTTCCAGTATGGCTATACCGGCAACATCTCCCTGGACTGGCGCAGCCAGAATGCAGGTGCGGATAACCTGGCCCACCTGATCGCTACCCAGCTCCTCGTCTGGGAAACCGTGGTCGGGGAACGGGATTCCAACTTCCAGAAGGTGGACACCGGCGGCTATGACGCAGTGCTGGATCAGATCAGCACCGGCCATCCGCTGTACAACCAGATCATGAGCTACTACAACAGCATGGCCACAAACGTACAGAATCACACCAAGCTGCCCAGCTTCATGAGCAAGAGCGCAGACAGCGCCCAGACCTTTGAGTTTGAATGGGATGGCAGCCAGTACAAGGCGGTTCTCACCGATGAAAACAACGTGGTGGGATCGTTCAGCTTCTCTGCCAGTGAGTCCGGCGTCAACTGTTCGGTGGAGGGTAACCAGCTCGTCATCACAGCAGCCGAAGCGCCCAGTGAGTTCATGACCATCACCGCCTATAAGGAGGCCACCCGCTATGGCGTGATCACCTGGACGGATGGAAATGTGGGCGGCGGTGTTCAGGACGTGGCTACGTTTGCCGAAACGGTCAGCGATTCCGTCCAGGGCTTTGTGAACCTGAAAGTAAGTTACGGTTCCGCCAAGATCATTAAGACCTCTGAGGATGGCATCGTGGAGGGCCTCTCTTTCCAGATCACAGGGAATGGCGTAGACCAGACCGTCCAGACTGGCTCCAATGGGGAAATCCAGATCGATAACCTGAAGCCTGGGGATTACACCATTACCGAGCTGTCGGAAGACCGCTATGTGCCGCAGGATTCCCAGACCGTGACGGTTTATGCCGGTCAGGTGGCCACTGTGGAATTCTCCAATATCCTGAAGAAATTCACGGTGGAGCTTACCAAGAGCGACAGTGAAAAGGGCGAGGCCCAGGGCGATGCAACCCTCGCCGGAGCTAAGTATGGCCTTTACAATGGAGAGGATCTTGTGGACACCTATACCACCGATGAAAATGGCTCCTTTACGACAGCGGAGTACATTTGCGGCCCTGACTGGACGATCCGTGAGATCGAGCCGAGTCCGGGCTACCTGCTGGATGAAACCGTCCATGAGGTGGGTGCTGATGCCGGGAACTTTACCATCGAGCATAATACCATTCCGGTAGGCGTAGGCGAAGATGTGATCAAGGGCGATATTGCCATCATCAAGCACACGGACGATGGCAGCACTCAGATCGAGACACCGGAGGAAGGGGCTGAATTCCAGATTTACCTGAAGTCAGCAGGCAGCTACGATGCCGCCGATCCGGACGAGAGGGATATCCTGACCTGCGATGCCGATGGCTTCGCGCAGAGCAAGAAGCTCCCCTATGGGGAATATGTTGTGGAGCAGACCAAGGGCTGGGATGGCACTGAGTATATGCCGGCCTTTACGGTCACGATCAACGAACATGGAAAGACCTATAAGTACCTCATCAACAACGCTGAGTTTGAAGCCTATCTGAAGATCGTCAAGGTGGATGCGGAAACGGGAGAAACCATTCCCTATGCAGGAGCTACCTTTGAAATCTACGATCCCGATGGCAACCTGGTTACCATGACCACCACCTATCCGGAGGTACAGGAGCATACCCAGTTTGTAACCAATGAGGAAGGCTGGCTCATCACGCCGGAGGTACTTCCCTTTGGCGAGGGCTATTCTATCGTGGAAGTCGAAGCGCCCTACGGATATGTCCTGAATTCCGATCCCGTGTTCTTTGATGTGACACCGGAGAATGCGGTCAGCGAAGATGGCATTGTCCTGGTCATTGCGGAGAAAGAAAATGCCCCGCAGAAAGGAACCATCACCATCGAGAAAACCGGCGAGGTGTTCTCTTCCGTGGAGATCCAGGAAGGAAAGCTGCAGGATCGGTATAAGCCGATTTACGCAGAGTCCGGGCTGGAAGGAGCCGAATTTGAGATCCGGGCTGCGGAGGACATTACTACGCCGGATGGCACTCTCCGTTACAGCGCAGGCGAGGTTGTGGATACCCTGACCACTTCGGCGGATGGCACTGCCACCAGCACGGAACTGTACCTGGGCAAATACGAAATCGTGGAAACCAAAGCGCCTTATGGCATGGTACTGAATGAGGAACCCATTTCTGTGGAGCTTGAGTACGCCGGACAGGAAGTGGCGGTCACCAGCACCTCCGTCTCTATCTACAATGAGCGCCAGAAAGTCCTGGTGAAGCTCTATAAGGATTTGGAGAAGGATGAACTGTTCGAGATCGGCACCGGCGATGAAATCCTCAATGTTTACTTCGCCCTCTACGCATCCGAAGACCTGACTGCCGCCGATGGCACGACTATCCCGAAGGATGGCCTGATTGAGATCGCTGGCGTCCAGGCGGACGGTACCCTGACCTTCTCGGCAGACCTGCCCATTGGCTCCTACTATGTGAAGGAATATTCCACCAACGAGCATTACCTGATTTCTGAGGAAACCTATCCGGTGGTCTTTGAGTATGGCGGCGAGGACACCGCTGTGGTGGAGATCGTGGTCAATGATGGCGATGCGATTCTCAACGAGATCATCCGTGGCAGCATCAGCGGCATCAAGGTGGATGAAAACGGAGAGCCGCTCCCCGGCGCGGTCTTTGGGCTGTTTAAGGCAGACTGCACGGAGTTTACCGAGGAAAATGCGATCCTGACTGCGGAATCCGCGGAGGATGGCAGCTTCTCCTTTACGGATGTGCCTTACGGAATCTGGCAGATCAAAGAGATTTCTACCGTGGAGGGCTATGTCCTTTCCGATGAGATCTTTGAGGTACAGATCGATGAGGACGGCCAGGTCATCGAGCTGGGCAACATTGAGAACAAGCCAATCACCGGCGAGCTGGAAATCACCAAGAAAGACATCGCAGATGGCAAACTCCTGCCGAATGCAGGCTTCCGCATCAAAGACGAGGATGGCAACCTGGTGGCCGAGGGCTATACCGATGAGAACGGGATCGCCCGTTTCACTCTGGAGTATGGAAAATACACTTACGAGGAATTCGATGCGCCGGATGGTTACCAGATTGACACGACACCGCATTCGTTTGAGATCAGAGAGGATGGTGAGATTGTGAAAGCGGAAATGACCAACGAAAAGATCCCGACTGTGGATGTGCCGCAGACCGGAGACAGCAGCATGACGGGCTTCTGGATCGGCCTGGGCGCCATCGCCCTGGGCGGCCTGGTTGCCCTTCTGATTATCCGTAAAAAGAACAAGGATGATGAGTAAGATGAAAAAGGTGTATATCTGCTCCCCGCTGGGCGGCGATGTTTCCGCTAACCTGGAACGGGCCAAGCAGTATGCCAGATATGTATTCTCCTGTGGGGCAGCTCCGGTTGTCCCTCATTTTTATGCCCTTGTTCTGGAGGATGGCAATCCAGAGGAAAGGCAGCTCGGCATGCAGGCCGGAAGGAGTCTACTCTGGCTGTGCGATGAGCTGTGGATCTTCGGGGATCATGTTTCGGCGGGCATGCGGGAGGAAATTCGCTTCTGCCAGAACTTAGGTCTGAAGATCCGGACAATCACGGAGAAACAATTCGCAAGCGGCAAAGCGCCGTAAAATGTAACTTCGACACAGAGGAATCGTTTTGTGCGGCAGACGTTATAAAGCGGTTCCTGTATGCCGAAGGCGTCTGCCGCCAGACATTCCTCCCCATTTTGATAGGAGGATAATGCAACTTATGAAGAAAAAAACTACGAAGATTCTTCTGTCTGCGGCCATGGTAACACTGCTGGTGGCAGCCAGCGCCATGCCCGCCTTCGCCGCCGGTGACGTGGCCGGGGCCATTGAACAGACCTGGACGCAGGCCCAGACACAGATCAAAACGGTAGTCAACAACGTGGTCTTCCCGGTGGTGGATATGATCCTGGCTATCCTGTTCTTCGTAAAGGTCGGCACCGCTTACTTCGACTACAGAAAGCATGGGCAGTTCGAATTCGCAGCCCCATGCATCCTGTTCGCCTGCCTGATCTTTACCCTGACCGCTCCCATGTACATCTGGTCGATTCTCTGATGGAAGGGGGCAATTAAGGAATGGTCATATTCCATCGATGTGAGATCCGCTTAAAACCTGGAGAAACCATGCTGGATCTGTTCGTGCCGGACAGCGGAGAATTGGATCAGCACCCGGAGATTCGGGAGCTGCTTGCCAGAGAGCAGCCCCGCAGTTTTCAGATCGTAGACCATCCCTGTTGGTATGAAAACGGGGAGCCAAACCGGAACGCTACCCTGGAGGAAATCGCCGTATGGACGAAAGAGGATGCCTATCTGCACATGCCGGGGATGACCGTCCTGCCGCCGACTCACTATTACCGCTACTTTGGCAATCCGGAGGTATTGGATACACTGCATCCGAAACTGCAGGCAGAATACGAAGCCTATCGGGGCCAGTGGAACGCTGCTTTCTCGCAAGGGAAAGATGCCTTCTATGAAAAGCTCCCTGAGATTTGTGTGGTGCAGACCGTCTATCGCAACCTGGAGCAATGCAGCGCCAGCTACGATCAGGAATATTTAGCGGCCCTGGCAGAAGAAGAAACACCATTGACTACACTGGCGCAGGCATATGACCAGGGCGGATATTTTGAAATCGGCCCTAACGCAAGTCTCCTTTTGGAAGATGTGGAATTAAACCGGGAGAACCTGGCGGAGTATTACAAGCTGGATGATGCCGCAGCCGGGATGACCGATCATGCTGCTCTTATGGAACTTTTGGATGCCCATCTGGATCAGGAATATGCTCTCATGGAACAGCAATGGTCTTCCATGGATTTTGAAGGAGCATTGGATCACGCTGTTGAAATGTATACCTTCTGGCAGTTTTATCAGACCTTCCGGTTTGAGAAAGACCAATATCCAGCCAGCAGCCTGGATCTGATGGCGCAATTAAAAGAGCCAATGCAGGAAAATCAGGACTGGATGATTGGGGAACGAGTCTTATATGAAATGAGCCTGGATGAAATCAGCCAGCTCCTGCCTCGGTTATATCCGGATGTTGTCCCGGAGGAAGATCCCTGGGGCATGTTTGGAAACCGGGAACTTTTTACCCGAAGGGATGTGTCATCCGCTTCGGAAACCGGCTCTGCTCCGTCTTTCCTTATCCGGGATGGAATGAAGAAAAACTATCTGGAACTGAGAGCAAAAAGAGGCATAGACGGGATCGTCCGCTATGCCGAGCGTTGGAGCCAGATGATGGAACAGGAAATCAAAGACGGGGCTTCTGTAGCGGAGGCCGCCGAGCGCACCAACCATTCAGCAGATACGGATGGCATCACCGGCTATATGTACGGACAGGCAGTCAGGCTCCTGAGTAACTATTGGGAACATGGCGAGGAACTGCGGCAATGGCATAATCAAAGGTTGGGCTACAGCGGCGAGGGCGTTGTCAATCCGGCAATCCTGGCTCCTCCGGCAAAGGAGGATGCCTTGCCGGATGTGCAACCGGAAGAACCCGGCTCTGCCATGAGCCAGTGAAAAGGCAGAAAGGAAACAGCATGAATTTTTACGAAAAGGAAATGCGGAATTTCTTTGGAAACAGCGAACTTTTACAGGATGCCCACTTCTGCGGGAGAACCTGTCTGGCCCGGTTGGATGAGGATCTGAGGGTAAAGCTGCAGCTTACGACCACCGGCATCATAGACCAATACGATGCCATCAAGCTGTCCATCATCAACCGGACAGATGGCGTGGTGGATCAGCAGCTTTTCCGATTCTCTGACATCATCGGGAAACAGCTCCGAAACGGAAAGGATGCCATCGAACCGCACATATGGGAATACGATGGCAAGCCCTCCTGGTATCTTCCCATCACCCAGGTCAACCGGACGCAGATCGCAGATACGATCCTTGACTATGTGGGAATGTATCAGGACGAATCCATCGGTATGACCGGGCCGGGAATGTAAGTTCAGAAACGACAACATGGCGGGAAGGCTGTTTGCTCAGTAAAAGCGGCCTTCCCCTTTGGAGGTGATTACAATATTTGATTGGTTAGGTGACCTCATCGGCGGGATTGGCGATGCCATTGGCAGCGTGTTCAGTTTCCTCGGTGAGCAGATCTCCAACGTGATCTGGGATACCATGCTCCAGTGGTTCTACACCACCATCTATGATGCGGTGGCGCAGTTCTTTACCATGATGGGAAATATGGGAGCCGAGATCTTCGAGCTGGATTGGGTGCGGGCCACTGTGGAACTGTTTACCCTGTTCGGCTGGGCGCTCTTTGTGGCAGGCGTGGTGGTGGCGGTGTTCGATGTGGCCATCGAGTACCAGCACGGACGGGCCGACATCAAATCCGCCGCCATCAACGTGTTGAAAGGCTTCTTTGCCTGCTCTCTGATCGGCGTGGTACCCATTGAACTATATAAGTTCTGCATCAGCCTGCAGAACACTTTTGCCGGGGATCTCACCCGGATTTTTGCCGGACAACAGAGCCTGGGGCTGGCTGGGGAAAGCACCAACGTGCTGGTAGGCAGTTTTATGATTGGAAATGAAATCAGCGCCAGCCTGTTCAATATCCTGTCGCTGATCGCATTCGCCTACTGTGTGATTAAGATCTTTTTCGCCAATATCAAACGTGGCGGCATCCTGCTGATCCAGATGTCCGTGGGCGCATTGTATATGTTCAGTGTTCCCAGGGGCTATACGGATGGCTTCGTACAATGGATGCGGCAGGTGGCAGCCCTTTGCCTGACCTCCTTTATGCAGACCACACTTCTGTTTTTAGGGCTTTTGACCTTCCCCGGAAATATGCTCCTGGGGCTTGGCATCATGCTGGCAGCCAACGAGGTACCTCGGATTGCCCAGCAGTTCGGCCTGGACAGCTCGGTGCGTGTCAACGTGATGAGCGTGGTTCATGCCACCACCACGGCAGTCAACCTGACCAGGGGGCTGGCCCGCTCCGTAAGATAAGGAGGGAATCGTATGAGTATGAAAATTAAACCAGAAGCTGTGGCCAGCATCCGAAAGATGGCGGCGGTTTGCCAGGGGAAACATCTGTCCACCAAACAGGCCGGTCTGGATCGCTTTGTACAAGGATATCTGACCATCTTTCATCTGTGGGAGGATGAAGAAGCCCTAAAAGAAATGGCGGGCTATGTGCCGTCTGGAAGTTTACAGGACGATCTGCTGGAAAAAGCAGAGGTGATTAAGGAGAAAACACTATGACGGAAACAGGGGAACTGACACGGGATGATCTTGTGATCGATCCGGATATGGAGATAGACGATGATGGCTGTATCGTCACTGCCTATGTGGAAACCTGGTTCGATGTGGATCGGAAGTTTGGCACCCACACTGCGGACGATTCGGAGACATGGATCAATCTCTATGCCAAATACAATACGGAATCCGGGGAACTTCTGGCAGAATATCAGATTGACCGTCCGGACGGGAGTGAATGGCATGCGTATCATCCCACAGAGAAAGAAAAACAGCTTCTCATCGATCTAATGGAGGAATGCTGTCAGAAACATCATGGCTGTTCCCTGTTGGAATATGTCCAGGATGATGACATGACGATGAAGGGAGGAATTTCATGACAACCTATCTTTACCCGCAAAACTTAAAAGCTACCGCCAACCTGTGGCTGTGGGGGCTGCGGGATTTTGCCATCCTGTGTATCGCAACACTACTGTCGGTGCTGGCCCTGGTGCAGCTCGGCTTTTTTGTCCCGGCTGCGGTTACTCTGTGCTTTGGATTCTTAAGCATCCGGATGGATGACACCACTGTCCTGGACTTTATGCGGTATGCGGTACGTTACTTTATTTCTACCCAGCAATACTTTGAATGGAGGTGATCCCTGTGGCGAAGAAGGAAAAAGGAACCCGCCAGAAAAAGAAAAAAGGGCGCTCCACCCAGGAACTTCTCGGCATCAAAACCTTTACCAAGTATGGGCTTGCGGTGGGGAAATATGAGCTTTTATTTTATATGATTGCGCCCACCAATATCTCCGTGCTGTCCAGGGCCAATATCGAGATCAAGATCCATCACCTGATGATGGTGCTGTCCGCCGTGCCGGATATCGAGGTTACCTGTACCGACTCCTGCGAGTGCTTCGATGATAATAAAACCTATTTGCAGGCTCGGCTTGAGGAAGAAACCAATCCCAAGGTACGGAAGATCATCAAAAAGGACATTGATTTCCTGGATGATATCCAGACAGAAATGGCTACCGCCAGACAATTCCTGCTCATTGGCCGCTGCCGAAATCTGAAGCCGGAACAGGTATTTAATACCGCCAACCGGATCGAAAAGGTGGTCTCTGAGCAGGGCTTTGAAACCCACCGGATGAAGAAGGCGGAGATCAAACGTTTCCTGGCGGTCTACTTTGAAGCATCCATGAATGGGGATCAGATGCCGGACACGGATGGAGAGCAGTTCTTTGACGGGGAGGATTCCGATGAAGAAGAAGCCTAAAATCCCCAGGGCGGTCATCGGTACTGTCCTGGTTTTTGTTGTTCTGCTGTCGGTTTTCATGGCAGGCCATGACCTGTGGAGGCAGAAACAGGCGCAGGATACCTTCGAGGATCTGGCGGATCTGGTCACTGCGCCGGAAGATCCGGAGGAATCACAGGCGGAATCCTCTGCGCCGGAGGAATCTGCAGAAGCTCAGGAGCCGCAGGAGGAACAGAGAAATCTCTCCTTATTGTTCGAGCAGAACGCAGACTGCATCGGCTGGATCTGCATCCCCGGCACAGCGGTGGACTATCCGCTGATGCACACCCCGGAGGATTCTGAGAAATATCTTCGGAAGGATTTCTATGGGGCGTACAGCATAAATGGCGTCCCCTTCCTGGATGGCCGGTGCAGCCTGGAGAGCGCAAACTTAATCATCTACGGCCACAACATGAAGAATGGCACCATGTTCGGGAGCCTGAAAAACTATACGGATGCCAGTTACTATGCCGAGCATCCCACCATTGAGTTGGAAACTGCCGCTGGCAAAGCACTCTATACCATTTTTTCCGTGATGAAGGTGCAGAAGGAGGATGCCTGGTACCGTTTCCTTACCGTGGATGCAGAGACGGATTTCCTGCACCAGATCCGCTACGCCAGGGAGTGTGCCCTCTATGACACCGGGATTATCCCGACATATGGCCAGCAGCTCCTCACCCTGTCTACCTGTTATGGTTCATCCGGCGGGGATGGGCGTCTGCTCATTGTGGCTGCGAAAACGGAATAACCAATCAACTATCGGTCGTTTTGCATCAGGCAAAGCGGCCTTTTCTGATCCCCTTGCCGGTGCAAAGCGGCGGCAAGGAGGTAAGAAATGTTCAAACGAAAACCCAAGGTGCTGACACCGGAGCAGATGGAGGAAATCCGCACCAAGGACTTCTTCGACTGCATCCTGCCGGGTACCATCAAGTTCCTTTCCGACCACTATATCGTTGGAGACAGTTACCGCTGCGTGTGGGCCATCCGGGAATACCCACCCTCCACCGAGGAACAGGCCATCCTTTCCCAGCTTGCTGACCGCAATGGCGTGACGCTTCGGATCTACCACCGGCTGGTGGAGGCCATGGAACAGAGGAAGATCCTGCAGAACGCCACCCGGAAGAACAAGCTGATGAGTACCGGCAGCGATGTGAATGAAACCATTGAGGCCGAAGGGAATCTGCAGGATGTGGTGGAGCTTCTGGCCAACCTTCGGAAAAACAAGGAACCGCTTCTCCATTGCTCCGTGTTCATTGAGCTGAAAGCCAAGGGCATGGATGCCTTAAAGGAGCTGCAGTCAGAGATCGCTATGGAGCTGACTCGCTCCAAAATCACGGTTGACCGGCTCACCCTCCGGCAGAAGGAAGGATATCTTTCTGTTCTGCCTGTGGGGGCCAATCAGTTCGGGGCGCAGTTCGAGCGTGTGCTGCCCGCCAGCTCCGTAGCCAACCTGTACCCCTTTAACTTTTCCGGCAAGACCGATCCACGTGGTATCTACCTGGGCCGGGATAAGTATGGCACCAATATCCTGGTAGACTTTGACCGGCGCAGCGAGGATAAGACCACCAGCAATATCCTGATCCTTGGCAACTCCGGCCAGGGGAAATCCTATCTTTTAAAGCTGATTCTGACCAACTTAAGGGAGGCAGGAAAGCTGGTCATCGCCTTAGATGTGGAGGCGGAATACGAGGAACTGACGGAGGCCCTGGGCGGCTGCTACATCGATTTCATGTCCGGCGAGTACATTGTCAACCCCTTAGAGCCAAAGGCATGGGGCGATGGCACGGAGGGCGAGATCGATGCCACCACACCGCTGGCCTTCCGGAAAGTGACCAGGCTCTCCCAGCACATCGCTTACCTGAAGGACTTCTTCCGGGCCTATAAGGATTTCACGGATGTGCAGATCGACACCATTGAGATCCTGCTGGCCAAGCTGTATGCCCGGTTCGGCATTACCGACAGCACGGACTACAGCGCCAAAAAGCCTACGGATTTTCCTATCATGGAGGACTTCTATAAGCTGTGCGAGGAAGAATTCATGACCTACGACAAGTAGCGGAAGTACCTGTACACAGAGGAAACCCTCCAGCAGGTATGCCTGGGCATCCATTCCATGTGCGTGGGATCGGAAAGTAAGTATTTCAATGGCTACACCAACATCACGGATGATGCCTTCCTGTGCTTCGGCGTGAAGGGGCTGATGGATACTAACCGCAGGTTGAAGGATGCCATGCTCTTCAATCTGCTTTCCTTTATGTCCAACCAGCTCCTGGGTAAGGGGAATACCGCAGCCGCCATTGACGAGCTGTATATGTACCTGACCAACCTGACCTCCATCGAGTATATCCGAAACGCCATGAAGCGTGTCCGAAAGAAGGAGTCAGCGATCATCATCGCCAGCCAGAACATCAATGACTTCCTGATGCCGGAAGTCTGCGAGATGACAAAACCGCTGTTTAGTATCCCCACCCATCAGTTCCTCTTTAACCCCGGCCAGATCAACCCGACAGAGTTTATGGATGCCCTCCAGGTGGAGCCATCGGAGTTTGAACTGATCAAATATCCGGAGAGAGGCACCTGCCTATACCGGTGCGGGATTGAGCGGTATCTTTTACAGGTCATTGCGCCGGACTATAAATCGGCCATCTTCGGAAAGGCCGGAGGCCGATGAGCGCCACAGTGGGTGCGGCGCTCAAAAAGATTGCCGTATCCCTTCTCACAGATAAAAAGGTACTCAAGGTGGTGGGCGGGATCGTCCTGGGGATCATTATCATCATTGTCATGCCTATCGTGGCCATCGTGTCCATCTTCAATGGAACCATTGAATTCGATACCGCCGAGCTTCAGCAGATGGTGGAACAGAACCTCTCTGCCGAGGAAATCGCCAAGCTCCAAGGCGTGGAGGACACGATGTATGCCATCGAGGATGCCATGACCGCCGCCGGTTATGACTGGCAGAAGGTGCGGG
>DBFBJF010000201.1:0-5250 GCA_048203265.1 Candidatus Merdiplasma sp. | reverse complement strand
TCCTACGGCATGGGGGAGCGGTCCATTCTGGAGATCGCCCAGGCCCTGGAGGCAGGGATCAACGTGAAGGACATCACTTATGTGCCGGGTACCTGCTTTAAGACGAAACAGATCGAGGCGGTGTATGACTGCGAGATGCTGCCCTCCTATCAGGAGCTTCTGGAGGACCGGAAAAACTATGCCCGCAGCTTTTACCGCCAGTACTGCAATACGGATCCCTTTTCCGGCAAACGGATGGCGGAGCGGTACGATACCGTGTATGTGGTGCAGAATCCGCCGGCCAGACCTTTAAGCCAGGAGGAGATGGATGAGGTCTATGGCCTTCCCTACTGTCGGACCTGGCATCCCTCCTATGACAAGGCAGGAGGAGTGCCTGCCTTTTCCGAGGTAAAGTTCAGTCTGGTGAGCAACCGGGGATGTTTCGGGGGATGCAATTTCTGCGCTCTGACCTTCCATCAGGGACGGATCGTCCAGACCCGCAGCCACGCTTCCATTCTGAAAGAGGCCTCCCTTATGACAAAGGAGCCTGACTTTAAGGGATATATCCATGATGTGGGCGGGCCCACCGCCAACTTCCGTCAGCCCTCCTGTGACAAGCAGCTTCGGGTGGGGGTGTGCAGAGACCGGCAGTGCCTGTTTCCCACTCCCTGCAGGAATCTGAAGGTGAGCCATCAGGATTATGTGAGTCTGCTGCGAAAGCTGAGACGGGTGCCGGGGGTGAAGAAGGTGTTCATCCGCTCCGGGATCCGGTTTGACTACGTGATGGCGGACCGGGACGAGGAATTTTTCCGTGAACTGGTGAAATATCACATCAGCGGGCAGCTGAAGGTGGCGCCGGAGCATGTGAGCGGCCGGGTGCTGGAAAAAATGGGAAAGCCTGACCACTCGGTGTACCAGGCTTTTGTGAAAAAATATGAGAAACTAAACCGGGAGCTGGGAATGAAACAGTTTCTGGTACCCTATCTGATGTCCTCTCATCCCGGCTGCACCATGAAGGATGCGGTGGAACTGGCAGAATATCTGAGAGATCTGGGGCATATGCCGGAGCAGGTGCAGGATTTTTATCCCACTCCCTCCACCATCTCCACCTGTATGTATTATACTGGCCTGGATCCCAGAACGATGGAGCCGGTCTATGTACCGAAAAATCCCCATGAGAAAGCTCTGCAGAGGGCGCTGATGCAGTATGCCAACCCGAAAAACCGCCCTCTGGTGGAGGAGGCCCTGAGATTGGCTCACAGGGAGGATTTGATCGGATACGGCCCCCGCTGCCTGATCCGGCCGGAAAAAGTCTCCCCGGAAAGAAACGGAAGAAAATTTCCCGGAAAGGGAAGGGCGGCGTCCCCGCGGACAGCCGGGGCGCGGCCGTCAAACCGGGACGGCGCAAAGGGCAGGAAGAAAAAGACCATACGGAACATACACAAGAAGAGCAGATAGGGAAGACAGAAAGGTGAGAGCATGAAAAAAGTAAAAAAGGGAAATGCCGGCTACGTGTCCTATGAGAAAAAGAAGCGGACCATCGTCACCATTGTGATGTTTGCCATTCCGCTGATGATCTTTTTTACCGGGTTAATTCAGACCGGAACCAGGCTGAATTTGTTCACTCTGGTGGCAGTTTTGGGAATGCTGCCGGCCGCCCGCAGCGCGGTGGGCTGGATCATGATTTTGCTGCAGAAACCTGCCAGACCGGAGGCTGTGTCAGGAACGGAGGAGCGGGCCGGAAACCTGGTGAGGGGCTATGAGCTGATGGTGACGGCCTACGAGGGAAGGCTGCCATTGGACGCCCTGGTGGTGTGCGGCAATCAGGTGGTCTGCTACAGCAGCGCCGAAAAGGGGAAGTTTGATCTGATGGAGCAGCACATGGCGAAAATCTTAAGCTCCAATGGCTATCACTCTGTGAAGGTGAAAATATTCCGTGATTTGAAGCACTATCTGGAGCGGGTAGACCAGCTGGCAAAAGATCCGGAAAAATACCGGGAGGGCATCTCCTTCACTCCGGATGAACGGTATCCCGATCTTAGCCGGGAGGAGCTGATCAAGCACGTCATCATGGCCATCTCGGTGTGAGACGAACGAAAAGACAGGACGGTGAACCATGAAGGAAATTGTGATTACCTCTCTGGAGGCGGGACAGCGGATGGACAAGCTGCTGGGAAAGTATCTGAAGGAGGCGCCCAAAAGCTTTCTCTATAAAATGATGCGCAAAAAGAATATCACTCTGAACGGAAAGAAGGCGGAAGGGGCGGAAAAGCTGCAGGAGGGAGATGTGATCCGGCTGTATTTTTCCCCGGAGACTCTGGAGAAATTTTCCGGCGTGAAGGAGGGAAGTCCTTCGCCTGAGGGCGGAAAGCAGTATCCATACCGGAAGCTGGAGATCCTCTATGAGGATGAGCAGGTGCTGTTTGTGAACAAGCCGGCCGGGATGCTCACCCAGAAGGCCAGGCCGGAGGATCTGTCTCTGGTGGAGTATCTGATCGGTTACCTGCTGCGGGAGCAGGCGGTTACGATCCGGGATCTGGAGCACTTCCGGCCCTCCGTGTGCAACCGGCTGGACCGGAACACCAGCGGCGTAGTGGCAGCGGGAAAGACGGTGGCCGGACTGCAGGAGCTTGGGAAAATGTTTCATGACCGCACCATGGAGAAATATTACCGGTGTGTGGTGGTGGGCGAACTGAAGGAAGGCTCCCGTCTGGAGGGATACCTGACGAAGGACGGGGCCAAAAACCAGGTCCGGATCTGGCGGGAGAAGGTGGCGGATGCCCAGCCCATCTGCACGGAATACCGGCCCATTGGCTGGGGAAAGGGACTGACCCTGCTGGAGGTAAAGCTGGTAACGGGCCGCAGCCACCAGATTCGCGCCCACTTATCCTCCATCGGGCATCCCATCCTGGGGGATACCAAGTACGGGGATGAGAAGTGGAACCGGTATGCCGCCAGAACCTACGGCGTTCGCTGTCAGCTGCTCCACTCCCAGCGCATGGAGATGCCGAAGCTGACCGGGATCCTGGCGCCTCTCTCGGAAAGGGTGATTACAGCGGGAATGCCGGACACCTTCCGGCGGGTGCTGGAGGGAGAGTTTGGCGGAAGCGATGTCTGGGATGGAGGAAGAGCGAAGTGTGAAATGCCCGGATGAAGCCCTGTCAAAAAAGCGGACCGGGAATGAAGAGGGCAGGACAGGAAAGGATCGTGAAGAATGGCAACCTGGAATTCCAGAGGCCTCCGGGGCTCGACTCTGGAGGATCTGATCAACCGGACAAATGAACAGTACCGGGAGAAGGGACTGGCCCTGATACAGAAAGTGCCAACCCCCATCACTCCCATCAAAATCGATAAGGAGCACCGCCATATCACGCTGGCTTATTTTGACCAGAAAAGTACGGTGGATTATATCGGGGCGGTGCAGGGGATTCCGGTGTGCTTTGACGCCAAGGAGTGCAATGGGGATACCTTCAGCCTGCAGAACATCCATGAGCATCAGGTGCGGTTCATGGAACAGTTTGAGCAGCAGGGGGGTGTGGCCTTTCTGATTATTTTCTATACCCACCGGAACGAGATCTACTATATGCCCTACGACCATATGCGAACGTTCTGGGACCGGGCGGCGGCCGGAGGAAGAAAAAGTTTCCGCTTTGAGGAGATCGACCAGAGCTTTCGAATCTGGCAGAACCGCGGGGTGCTGGTGCCCTATCTGGACGCCCTGCAGCTGGATCTGGACCGCAGGGGGGATTGACAGATACCGGAAAGTTTCGTATAATAACCGAGGCTATTTAACACTCTACCATGTTAAAGTAAAGAGAGGCAGTCGCAATGATACAGAAAATTTTGCATACACCGGAGGGCGTGCGGGATATTTACAATGAGGAGTGCGAACGAAAGCTGGCGCTGGAGGGCGGCCTCCGCCAGGTGCTGAATTCCTACGGATATCGGGATATCGAGACGCCCACCTTTGAATTTTTTGACGTGTTCAGCCGGGAGGTGGGCACCATCCCCTCCCGGGAGCTCTATAAATTTTTTGACCGGGAGGGAAACACGCTGGTGCTTCGGCCGGACTTTACACCCTCCATTGCCAGGGCGGCATCCAAATATTTTATGAATGAGCAGGAGCCCATCCGCCTGTGCTATCTTGGAAATACCTTTGTGAACAATTCCAGCTATCAGGGCAGGCTCAAGGAGAGTACCCAGATGGGAGCCGAGCTCATTGGAGATTCCACGCCGGAAGCCGATGCGGAGATCATCGCCATGGCGGCGGACTGTCTCCAGAGGGCTGGGCTGGAGGAGTTTCAGATCAGCGTGGGCCATGTACAGTTTTTTGCCAGTCTGGCAAAGGAGGCGGGGCTGGATGAGGACACGGAGGAGGAGTTAAAGCAGCTGATCGTCAACAAAAACAATTTTGGCGTGGAAAAGCTGCTCTCCGAGACCAGTATGGATCCCGGGCTGAGGGACATTTTCATCGCCCTTCCCTCCCTGTTTGGAGGCGAGGAGGTGCTGGAGCGGGCCTGTGAGATGACGAGGGGGCGGGAAGCCTCCCGGGCCATTGCCCGTCTGCGGGAGGTGCTGGAGCTTTTGAAAATCTACCGGATGGACCGGTATGTGTCCTTTGACCTGGGAATGCTGGGAAATTACATGTACTATACCGGCGTGGTCTTCCGGGGCTACACCTACGGGGTGGGCGACGCCTTAATTAAAGGCGGCCGTTACGACAACCTGCTGGGGCACTTCGGGAAAGAATCTCCGGCCATTGGTTTTGTGGTGGTGATGAATCAGCTGATGAACGCCCTGGCCCGCCAGAAGGTGGAAATTTTATCCGAGCAGGGCAGGTACCTGATTTTGTACCGCAAAAAGGATCGGCAGGAAGCCATCCGCAAGGCCATGGATTATCGCAGACAGGGAAAGCGGGCAGAGCTTCGTCTGATCACAGAGGAACAGGACATGGAGGATCAGGCGGCACGGGCTGCCAAATCCTATATCGGCATTATCAGGATAGGGGAATGAAATGAGATATTTGACATTTGCGCTGGGGAAGGGGCGTCTGGCCAAAAAGACGCTGGAGCTGTTTGAAGAGATCGGCATTACCTGCGAGGAGATGAAAGATCCGGACTCCCGGAAGCTGATCTTTGTCAACGAAGATTTGAAATTGAAATTTTTCCTTGCCAAGGGACCGGATGTGCCCACCTACGTGGAGTACGGGGCGGCGGACATCGGAGTGGTGGGAAAAGATACCATCATGGAAGAACAGAGAAAGCTGCTGGA
>DBFBJF010000200.1:0-3789 GCA_048203265.1 Candidatus Merdiplasma sp. | reverse complement strand
GGTGAGCAAGATGACAAAAACAGAAAAGGTAAGCGTATCTTTGCCAAAAAGCGAAATAGAGCATAGAAAAGTGCGCAATCACAGCCTGGCTGCTTTGTACCGGAAAGAAATGGCGGATCACATCACCAGCAAGCGATTTGTCATTATCATGGTCTTGGTTCTGGCCACCACAATCGCCAGTATCTACGGCGCAGTGACGGGAATGCCCGCCGCTCTGGAGAGCAACAGTGATTTCATTTTTCTGAAGCTGTATACCACCAGCGGTAATTCCATTCCCTCCTACGCATCGTTTATTGCGCTGATCGGGCCTTTTATCGGGCTGATGCTGGGCTTTGATGCCATCAACAGTGAGCGGAGCAACGGTACGCTGAACAGGCTGGTCTCTCAGCCGATCTACCGTGACTCTGTGATTATCGGCAAATTCCTGGCGGGAGCGTCCCTGATCTCCATCATGGTGATCTCCACCGGAGTTCTGATTGGAGCCGTGGGCTTTCTGAAGATCGGCATACTGCCCTCCAGCGAAGAGCTGGTAAGGGTGATTGTGTATCTGCTGTATACCATTGTGTATATTTGCTTCTGGCTGGCGATTTCCATGCTGTTTTCCGTGGTGTGCAGACATTCGGCCACTTCGGCTTTGGCCTCCATTGCGCTGTGGATTTTCTTCGCGATTTTTATGAGCCTTCTGGCAAGCATTATTGCCAATGCCCTTTACCCCATCGACAACGAGTACAATGCCCTTTACAATTCGCTGAGCAATTATAACTGCGATTTGTATTTAAACCGCATCTCCCCCTACTATCTGTATTCGGAGGCGGTGAGCACCATACTGAATCCCTCGGTGCGGGCGGTGAATGCGGTGACGGTATCCCAGCTGGTGGGAGCCATCAACGGCTATCTGTCGCTGGGACAGAGCCTGCTGCTGGTATGGCCCCATCTGACGGGTCTGCTGGCACTGACTCTGGCGGCGTTTGCCATCTCCTACGTGAAGTTTATGAGGCAGGAGATTCGGAGCAACTGATTAGAAAACATGGGATTGTCGGTTAATACCGATTTTTGACACCTGAGAAACAAGGATGAGACACCCCCTCATAATTTATACCACGGATTACGGGCTCTTCGGAGCCCGTTTTCTGTTTTCAGGCATGAAAATAGAGCCATTGCTCCATAGATGATTACCCATCTGTTACGCAATGGCCCCTTCATTATTCAGCGGCGCAGCATCTTTTGCGCCCAAACCGGCGCGAATGTCAGCCGATGCCGTAGGTGTCCTGATTGTATCTGTGGATCTCATCCACCAGAATCTTATTAACGTGTGGGAAGAGGGCGCCGGGACGGCCGTAGGTGATACTGGGGATGAAATGACCGCCGGGGCCGTAAGTTTCGCAGACCTTCCGCACCTCAGCCCGTATTTCGTCCTCAGTGGAGTCAGCTCTGTCCACCCAGGAGTCCACACCGCCCATCAGTGTCATTCTTCCCTGAAGCTGCTCCTGGAGTTTGCAGATGTCGTTGGTGTTCAGCACACCCTGCCAGATGTCGATGCCCAGATCCACCATATCTTCCACCAGGGGAGTCAGATAACTGTCGGCATGATGGACAACCATGACGCCGTTCTCCTTCATCATGCCATAGATCCGCGCGTATAAGGGCTTGAAGAACTCACGCCAGGTGTCCGGAGACATGAAAAGGCTGGTTTTGGAGCCCCAGTCATCGTGGGAAAGGACGGCATCAGGATGGAGGTTCTCAACAAGGAGTTTGGCGTACTGATAGCGGTACTCCCCGATGGCGTCCAAAAGGTCGTGCATATCCTCCGGCTCCATGAGAAGGTTCATGCAGGCGTCGGCCATACCCATCAGGTCATGGGCCTGCTCAAAAATACCGGTGCCCATATAGGCGGTAACAAGCTTGCCCTCACTGCGGAATTTCTCGGCAAGTTCCTTGGCGTTTTTCCACAGGGCCGGGTCGGAGCATTTGCCCACCAGATCAGGGACTTTCACGGTTTTTTTCCACTCGGTGATATCCGGGCAAACCTTGTCATCTTCTGTGGGGAAAGCAAAAAGCTGATCTTCCGGCCAGGTGATGGTGACACCCCAGGCGTCCTTGGTGGTCTTGCCTTTGATGCGGTTGCCGCGGGTCAGAATGTAGACAGGATCGTTGTCCACGATACCAAAAGCTTCGTAGTCGTTGACCAGGCGGTCAGGTTTGCCGGAAACTTTCAATGTTTCCTTCAGGTTTTCAACTGCAGACAACATAAAATATACCTCCTTAATTAAAAATATGTGATCTTTTGTGAAAAGAACAGTATTATATAGGTAGTATAGCATAAAACCAGCTGCTCTGAAACATACAGACTGTGCAAATATAACAAAAGGGTTTGAACAGTTGATCAGGGATGTAAAATCAGTTTGACATTTTCCGCGTCTTATGCTATAGTGGTGAAAAGTAAAAAACTTTTGACTTTTTTGGAGGAGGTGACCGTATGAATTCACAGGAGATGTTATTGCTTTTAGCCACGCTGTTTTTGCTGGTATCCCTGATTTGTTCGGCAGTTATGCTGGTGACCACTTTTAAAAAGGGGGACGAGCGGGGAGCCCATATTCTATCAGGAGCCTGCAGGAGTACTGTGAAGTGGTATGCAGTTTTCCTGATCCTGGCATTTTGCTATCACACATTTTTGGAAAAGCGCACCAACTTTGCCGTAGAGGGAGGCGCTGTGCTTTACCTTGGAGTATTGGCTGTGATTTTTACGATTTTTCTTCTGGTGAATCAGAGACGGTACGGTGGTTTTTCATGAACAACAGCATCAGAGAGCGAAGGAAAGAGCGGGGACTGTCCCAGGAGGCTCTGGGAAAGGCCTGCGGAGTGACCAGGCAGACGGTGAACGCCATTGAGAATAATAAGTACGATCCGACCCTGGCACTGGCCTTTCGGCTGGCCAGGGTGCTGGATTCCACAGTGGACGGACTATTTGAATATGGAGATGAGTAAGCAGATGGCAGGGACAAAATGCGAGTACTGCGCCAACTTTGTGTTTGACGAGGAAGAGGAATATTATGTGTGCGACATTAATCTGGATGAGGATGAGATGGTGCGCTTCATGACGGACAGCTATTATGACTGCCCTTATTTCCGAAACGGAGATGAGTACCGGGTGGTGCGCCACCAGATGTAGCAAAGACGGAAAGGAGACGGCGATGAAGAAGATACTGGTTGTGGTGGATATGCAGAATGATTTTGTGGATGGTTCCCTGGGAACACCGGAGGCTCAGGGCATTCTGGATGCGGTGGTAAAAAAGGTCAGATCCTACGGGGCAGGAGCGGTGTATGCCACCCGGGATACTCACGGAGAGGATTATCTGGAAACCCAGGAGGGGAGAAACCTTCCGGTGGTACACTGCGTCAGGGGAACCGCCGGATGGGAACTGAATGCTCAGGTGCAGACGGCTCTTGGAGACGCGCCTGTCATCGACAAGCCCACCTTCGGGTCCTTTGAGCTGGTGCGCAGAATGAAGGAGGAGCGGGAAAAGGAAGAGATTCAGATTGAACTGATCGGGCTGTGTACGGATATCTGCGTAGTGTCCAATGCGCTCCTGTTAAAGGCAGCCCTGCCGGAGACGGAGATTTCCGTGGACGCATCCTGCTGTGCCGGGGTGACCCCGGAGAGCCATGAGGCAGCTCTCACCACCATGAAAATGTGCCAGATTCAGGTGACGGGGCAGAAATCAGTTTAAGAATCAAGCAGAAGGAGACGGGCAAAAATGGATGAACAGATGAAGAAGCTGCGGGAAAAAG
>DBFBJF010000199.1:0-7895 GCA_048203265.1 Candidatus Merdiplasma sp. | reverse complement strand
AAACAGGAAGAGAAGGGGGGACGCGCTTCGGGACGGAGCTTTGAGTTTGCGAAGGGCGTTCTTTTTGGTGTGCTTTTATCGGGGATTTGTGTCATGACTGTGTTTCTGGTGTTAAACGGTACCATCGGTCGGGGCGGATCGGACGGAGAGGAGAGCGGCGCTTCCGTGCTCACCAGTCAGGAAACCCAGAGAAAGATGGCCCAGATCCAGGAACGAATCGAGGATTCCTTTTTGTATGAGGTGGACGGAGAGGAGCTTGGCGCCTATCTGTTTAAGGGAGTGGCAGTGGGGCTGGACGATCCCTACGCCAATTACTATACCCAGGAAGAACTGCAGTCTATTCAGGAGTCCAGCCAGGGAGCCTACCACGGCATTGGTATCACGCTGCTGAAGGATGTGGGCAGCGGCCAGCTTCGCGTGGCGGGGGTCTATGAGGGAAGCCCGGCAAGCGAAGCGGGACTGCAGGCAGATGACTGTCTTTTGAAGGTGGGAGAGACGGATGTGACGGATATGGATCTCTCCAGCGTGGTGGCGCTCATCAAGGACCAGGAGAAGATGGAGCTGACGGTGCTGCGGGGGCAGGAACAGCTGACCCTCACTGTCCAGGCGGCCGATGTGGAGATTCCCACCGTGTCCGGACAGATGCTTCAGGGCGACATTGGCTATCTGAAAATATCGGAATTTGCCAGCGTGACGGTGGAGCAGTTCCGGGAGACGCTGGACCAGCTGAAGGATGACGGCATGAAGAAGCTGGTGGCGGACGTCAGGGGAAATCCCGGAGGAAATCTGGATTCCGTCTGCGATATTTTGGATGAACTGCTGCCGGAGGGCCTGATTGTTTACACGGAGGACAAGGCGGGCAGCCGGGAGGAGTACACCTCCGATGAACAGCAGCGGTTTGACGGGCCGGTGGCGGTCCTGGTAAACGGGAACAGTGCCAGCGCCGCGGAGATTTTTGCGGGTGCCATCCAGGACTATGAGTTGGGACCGGTGGTGGGCACCACCACTTATGGAAAGGGCGTGGTGCAGCGGACGTATCTGCTGGATGACGGATCCGCCCTGAAGCTGACCACGGAAACCTATTTCACCCCCAACGGAAGAGAGATTGAGGGTACCGGAATCGAGCCGGATGTGACGGTGGAGACCGGGGAGAGTGAGGACGGACAGGATTCCGCCCAGACTGCGGAGACGGTGGACATGGGGACGGTGGATCTGGAGACAGATGAGCAGCTTCGGACTGCCGTGGAGCTTTTGGAAGATATGTGAGGAAGAGAGGGCAGGCAAGGGATGGAACAGAAGATTATATTTCGGGAAATGCTCAGTGAAGTGCTGAAGCTGGCGGATGCCAGGGGAAATCATCTCACCACAGCGGAGATTGACGAATTTTTTGCCAACACCCATCTGACCAGAGCGCAGATGGAGTTGGTGTATGAATACCTGATGGAACAGAAGGTTCAGGTGGAGGGATATGAGTCCAGGAAACAGGAGACTTTGGCCTCTGCCGTAGAAAAGAAAATGGCCGGAACCCCGGAAGCGGAAGCCCGTCAGGAGGAACTGTCCGATGCGGGGACAGCCCGGGATCAGGAAAATGAGGAAGTGGGGGCTCTGGAACTGTACCTGAAGGAGCTGGAGACCATTGATCATCCGGAACCGGCCCAGGAGCTGGAGCTGTTTACCCTGGCGGCGGGGGGAGACGGGGCGGCAAAGAGCCGCCTGGTGGAGCTGTATCTGCCGCTGGTCTGCCAGCTGGCCGGGGATTATCAGGGACAGGATGTGCTGGCGGAGGATCTGATTCAGGAAGGAAACGTGGGCCTGCTTCTGGCGATGGACCGGATCGAGCGGCAGGAGAATCTGGCGGCCTACCAGGCCAAATTGATGAACGCGGTGAATCAGTATATGCAGGATGTGATTCAGGAGCAGAAGGACCTGAAGGATCTGGGCGAGGGAGTGGTCCGCAAGGTGAATCACCTGAATGAGGCGATCCATAACCTGGAGGAGGATCTGGAACACCGGGTTTCCGTGGAGGAACTCTCCGCGTATCTGGATATGCCGGTGGAGGAAATCCGGGACATTCTGCGGATGGCCGGGGATGAAATTAAAGTGGAAGGATATGAAAACTAGGGAGAAACTGCGGCGTCTTGGAAAAGGCGCGGCCATAGCCCTGGCAGCCATGTTGGCACTGGCCGGCTGCGCCGGAGGCGGGAACGGCAGCGACAGCGGAGACGGCGGGATCCATGGGCCCATCATTCCATCAGCGGACGGGAAGGAGACGCTGACTGCTCAGAATCTTTTGATTGATATTTCCCATCTGGATCTGGGATACCTGATGGTGCGGTATACGGGAGACACTTCCCGGCTGTTTGTGCAGCTGGTGGGGCCGGATGGGGAGGAGTACAAGTATTTTATGTCCCCGGCGGATGAGTATGTGACGCTGCCGCTGACGGCGGGGGATGGGGAATATTATCTGTGCGCCTACGAGAACGTGGGGGGTGATCAGTACTCCCCCATTCTGGCCCAGACGCTGGAGCTGGAATTGTCCAACGAGTTCGGGCCCTTCCTGTGCAGCAACCAGTACGTGAATTTTACCATGGACAGTGAGGCGGTATCTCTGGCGGAGGAGCTGACCGGGGAGACGGAGGATGGACTGGAGCAGGTGGGAGAGATTTATCACTGGGTGATCCGAAATATTTCCTATGATTATGAGAAGGCGGTGGACGTAAGCCCCGGATACCTGCCGGATATTGACGAGACACTCCGGACAAAGACCGGGATCTGCTTTGACTATGCGGCCCTGATGACGGCCATGCTAAGGAGCCTGGGGATTCCCACGAAGCTGAACATCGGGTATCTGACCCAGGATGTGTACCACGCCTGGATCAGTATTTATCTGGAAGAGACTGGATGGATCGACCAGATGATTTTGTTTGACGGCAAGGAGTGGAGACTGATGGATCCCACAGTGGCATCCTCCAGCGGCACCAGTGAGGTGGAGGAGCTGGCATCGGATCAGGCCAACTACATAGTCAGATACGTGCGCTGACGGAAAGGGACGGGAGAGGGACGGAATGAAAAGGAAACTGAATAATGAGGAAATGATAGCCTTTTGCTCCCAGATGGCGCTGATCCTGAAGTCCGGTATCTCTGCTTTTGAGGGCATCTCCATGATGATGGAGGATCAGGAGCGCAGCGCCGGAAGAGAGCTGCTTCAGACCATTTATGGGGAGATGGAGCAGGGGGAAAATCTGTACGGAGGCATCACCAAGACCGGACTTTTCCCGGAGTATGCCTGTCAGATGGTGCGCCTGGGGGAGGCGTCCGGAAGGCTGGACGAGGTGATGGAGGAACTGGCAGATTATTATTCCCAGGAGGAAGCTCTAAGCCAGACGATCCGGAGAGCTGTGTCCTACCCGCTTTTTATGCTGGTCATGATGCTGGGGGTGCTCTTTGTACTGATGGCGCGGGTGATGCCAGTGTTCCAGTCCGTGTACGAGTCCCTGGGACTTCAGATGGAGGGTACCGCAGGCGCGGTACTGGCGGCGGGACAGGTGATGGGCCGGTATTCGGCGGTGCTGCTGATCCTTCTGGGGATCGTGCTGGCCCTGCTGCTGTGGTGTTTTGGTACAAAGGGGGGAAGGGATCGTTCCTCCCGGTGGTTTCGAAAACTGGGAAGCGAGGGGCGGCTGAACCGGCAGGTTGCCAGATACCGGCTGGCATCGGGAATGAGCATGTGTCTGCGCAGCGGTCTGGATCCGGAGCACAGTATGGAGCTGATGGAACAGCTCTCCCAGGATGAGGGAACTTCGGAAAAGATGAAACTCTGTGTGGAAAAGATCCGCCAGGGAGTGTTTTTTGAGGAGGCGGTGATCGAGTCCGGGCTGTTTGAAACTCTCCACAACCGCATGATCCGGGTGGGACAGCGCACCGGATCTCTGGATCAGGTCATGGATCAGATCGCGAAGCAGTGCCGACATGGGGCCTCCGATCAGATCTGGCACAGGATCAGCATGATTGAGCCTACTGTGGTGATTGTGCTGGCGGTGTTGGTGGGCGTCATTCTTCTGGCTGTGATGCTTCCTCTGATGAGTGTGATGTCTCAGATCGGCTGAAGGAGAGGAGTGAGAACATGAATCGCTTTTCCAGATATGGAAGATGGCGTTTTCCCGGGAGCAGTATTTTGATTCCGGCGGTGATGACTGCAGGGATCCTGCTGCTTTTTTCGCTGGCCGTGGCAGGGATTCGGCGGGATACTGGCCGCAGGGAGAGGGAGAACCTGGAACGGGCATTGAACCAGAGCGTCACCCTCTGCTACGCCCTGGAGGGCAGGTATCCGGAGAGCCTGCAGTATTTGAGGGATCACTATGGGATTCGTTGGGATGAAAACCGTTATCTGGTGGATTTCGAGACAGTGGGAAGCAACCTGCCGCCGGATGTGACGGTGATCGATCTGTCCGGCGGAGCCTGAGCAGGAGAAAAGAGGAGAAAGAGCGAAGAGAAGGAGGAGAAACGGCGATGGATCGATACAGACATTCCATGGACACGGTATTCGCATGGCTGCTGTTTGCTATGTTCGCGGCGCTGTCCGTACTGCTGGTGCTGCTGGGCGCCCGGATTTACGCCAAATCTGCCTCCGATCTGAACGCGGTGGATACACCGGTGATTTTATCCTACCTGACGGAGAAAATGAGGGGATGCCGGGAGCCGGAGGAAATCCGGATACAGGAGGGGAACTGCCTGGTGCTTCCGGCGGATACCCCGGAGGGCGGCTATGTTACCTGGATTTATGTGGAGGATGGCTGCCTGAAGGAAGCACTGATGCCCCTTGGAAGGGAACCTGTTGCGGGGGCGGGCAGCGTTATTGCCCAGGTGCAGGAGTTTGAGCTGAAGGAGCTGGAAAACGGACTGCTGAGGTTCCGGGTGGTGGATCAGACCGGCTCGGAAGGGTATCGGTACTATGCCATTTCGTCTCAGGGGCAGGCAGCGGAAACGTGAGGAAAAGGGGCAGGAGCACAGAGAGGAGGATACTATGGGGGAGAGAGCGCATTCCCGCACCGGCTTATTTATGACAGAGCTGATCCTGGTGATTCTGTTTTTTTCCATAGCGGCGGCCTGCTGTCTGGAGGTTTTTGCCAGAGCGGATCAGCTCCACGGCCAGTCCCGGAGACTGAAGCTGGCCCTGAACAGCACGGAAAACTTGGTATGGCAGCTTCGAAGCCTGGAGGGAGTTGAGGGTGGTTGGGAAAATCTGACGGAGGACTATCCGGAAATGACCCTGGGAGAAGAGCTGGAGATCTACTTTGACCGGGAGGGGGCGGCCTGCGCAGCCGATGAGGCTGACTATATCGTGAGCCTGACCCGCTTTGGGAAAGGTGGGGTGGAGTACGCCCTGATGGAGAGCCGCACTCCCCAGGGGGATGAAATCTATACGCTGGAGGCGCCTCTCTGGCCCCAGGCTAAGGAGGAACGGGATGCGCAGGGATAAGATGATCATCAACACGGGAACCACCTCTTTGATTATGATTTTTGTGGTGCTGGCTCTGGTGACCTTCGCCGCCCTGTCCCTGTCCGCCTCCAGTGCCGGATGGCGGATGGCACAGAAGATGGCGGACCGGACCGCCGCCTATTACCGGGCGGAGGCGGAGGCCATGACGCTGTTGGCTGACCTGGAGGAGAGACTGGAGACAGTGCGGGAATACAGCACCGAGGAGAATTATGGCAGACAGGTGCAGGAGGCGGCTGCCGGCTGGGAGGAAGTCCGCTGGGAGGAAGACTGTATCTGCTGGGAGGTGCCCATCCAGGAGGGACAGGAGCTGGCGGCAGCGGTGCGGCCGGTGTATGAGAGGACGCCGGAGGACACTCTGTATGAGATCGTCACATGGAACACTCAGGACACGGAGCCATGGCAGAGCAGGCAGACCCTGGAGCTTTTTGGAACCGGGGAGGCCGGGCAGGCGGGCACATCCTTTGGGATGACTGGCGTCGTGGAGGATGAGTAGGTGAGTGCCTGGAACGCTTTGGCGCCGGGAAGGAAAAACAGTGTAGATTCGATGGAGACCGGAGGGAGAATGACAGATGCAGATAAGGGATATTTTGAGTCAGCTGACACAGATGGAGGTGTCGGATGTTTTTCTGGTGGCGGGCCGTCCCATCTCTTATAAAGTAAACGGAGAAATTAAGACTCTGGGGACAGAAAAGCTGACGCCGCCTCTGCTGGAACAGTATATACGGGAGATCTACGGTCTGGCGGGGAACCGATGGGAGGAGCCTCTTTTGGAGACAGGAGATGATGATTTTTCCTTTGCCATTCAGGGGCTGGCCAGATTTCGCGTGAGTACCTTTCGCCAGAGGGGATCACTGGCTGCCGTGATCCGGGTGATTGCCTTCCGCCTGCCTGATGCCGCTAAGCTGGGGATCCCGGATGCGGTGATTCATATGGGAGATTACGGCAAGGGCTTGGTGCTGGTCACCGGATCCGCAGGAAGTGGAAAGTCCACTACCCTGGCCTGCATGATCGATTACATTAACCACACCAAGGAAAAGCATATCATTACCCTGGAGGATCCTCTGGAATTCCTTCACAGTCATGACAAATCGATTGTCACTCAGCGGGAAATTTCTTCCGACACAGAGAGTTATATCAAAGCGCTGCGGGCCGCCATGCGCCAGAGTCCCGATGTGATCTTGCTGGGGGAGATGCGGGACTATGAGACGATTCAGGTGGCTATGACGGCGGCAGAGACGGGGCATCTGATTTTTTCCACGCTTCATACTATGGGTGCGGCCAATACCATTGACCGGATCATTGATGTGTTTCCGGCCAACCAGCAGCGTCAGATTGCGGTTCAGCTGTCCATGGTGCTGCAGGCCGTGATCAGCCAGCAGCTGGTGCCGGGGGTGGATGGCCGGATGCTGCCGGTGTTTGAGATTATGACGGTGACTCCCGCCATCCGAAATATGATTCGGGAGAACAAGAGCTATCAGATTGACGGACTTCTCTACTCTTCGGCCAGCCCGACGATGACCTCCACCGACTCCTCTCTGCTGCAGCTGTGCCGGGCGGGAAAGATCGACCGAAAGGTAGCCATGGCCTACGCGGTCAACCCGGATATGCTCTCCAGAAGACTGTAAAATGTTCCGGAAGATTATCTTCAGAATTGACAGCAGATGCTTACGTGCAAGCACGACACACCTGTTGTCAATTCTGAAACGGCTGTGAATAGTAACCGGAATTGTTAAAAAAATCGCAACCTCCCATTGACTTTTGATTTCCCTTGGCATAGAATAAAAATGATAGAAAAGTTAAGGGCAAACCTGTGGAAACGCAGGGACGCAAAGCTATGGGTCTAAGGTATCGAAGAGAAAGATACTATGACAGCCGGTTGCCACATTCCGTACCTGTGCATGATTGCCGGTAAGTTGTTGATGTGTATACAATTAGGAAGGGATACAGGGCAGCCGCTATATCAGATCTGTGGAGATGATAGAAGCGGTTTTTTCTGTGATAAAAAGCCATCCGGTCCTTTTTGTAATACAAAAACATAAAAAACTTTTGAGTTTACCGACAGAAACAGCAGGGTAAATTTTCGGGAGAGAAACATCCTGGGAACGCAGTGTGGGTGATTGATTTACCAGCGGAAAGGATGAAAGTAAAATGAAGAGAGGATTTTGGAGCGAGCATAAAAAATTCTGGAGAACAGCAGGCTGTCTGATGTTGGCAGTCCTGATCGCGGGAACCGGATTGTTTACTTATCACAACAGCGTGAGCCGGGATATTCCGGAATTGGTGACCTTTACGGATCCCGAGGGGGTGACGGCCCAGGAAGATGAGGTGCCTCTGGCTTCCGGTACGAAGACCACCAAGAAGGTGACTACGAAGAAGACTACGAAGAAGACAAAGA
>DBFBJF010000198.1:0-12712 GCA_048203265.1 Candidatus Merdiplasma sp. | reverse complement strand
CTTTCCCGATACAGTAGAAAAGCTGAACCAGTATGACCTGGTGATTCTGTCCGATGTGGGAGCCAACACTCTGATGATGACCCAGGCTCAGGTGCTGATTTTGGACGAACCCACCCGGGGCATTGATGTAGGCGCGAAATACGAGATCTATAAGCTGATCACCAGACTGGCAAAGGAGAAAATCGGGATTGTATTTATTTCTTCGGAGCTCCCCGAGTTCATCGGTATGTGTGACACCGCCTATGTGATGTACAAGGGACAGATCGTAGATCAGATCGACAGGGAACAGATGACACAGGAAAATATTATTATGCTGGCAGCGGGAGGAAAGATCAATGGATAGGGAAAAATGGAAGGGAAGATTTGATACAATTTCCAGAAAATATGGCATATTCGCAGTTTTTCTTATATTGCTTCTTTTGGGAACGATTACAACAGGCTCATTTATGACGGCAAGAAATATTACAAATGTTTTACGGCAGATAGCGGTGACCGGAGTGTTAGCTCTGGCGGAGATGCTGCTGATCATTTCAGGAAATATCGATTTGTCTCTAGGATCCGTGATCGCCCTTTCCGGTATGTTTTCCGTGAATGTTTACCTGGGTACCGGCTCACTGCTTTTAGGCGTTTTGGTTGCAATTTTGATTTCCATGGTAATCTGCATGGTAAGTGGAATTTTTATCGCGAAAATTAAATTGCCGGCATTTATTGCCACCATGGCCATGGATTACATTGCCAGAGGGTTATGCTATCTCTATACAGGAGGACAGGCCACCTATGAAATTGGCGATTACGGAAAAATATCATCCACTTATTTTCTTGGAATTCCGTTGCCTATTTTTTTCTTTCTTGGATGCGCGGCGGTGTGCTGGGTGATTTTAAACCGGCTCCCCATCGGCAGAGATATTTACGCCATCGGAGGAAATCAGGAAGCGGCAAAAGCATCGGGCATCCGTGTGGACGCCACTATTGTAAAAACGTATGTGGTGGCGGGTCTGCTGACGGGAATTGCCGCAGTGCTTCAGATTGCTAGAGTCAATTCTGCAATTCCCAACACAGCAGAGAATTATCACGGCGATGCCATAGCGGCGGCAGTCATTGGCGGCACTAGTTTTACCGGAGGCATCGGCACTGTGATGGGATGTCTGGTGGGTGCCTGCATCATGGGATTTTTAAGCAACTGGCTGAACCTGATTGGTCTGGGGTCATATTTCCAGATGGTGACAAAAGGGTGCATCATTCTTTTGGCTCTGTCCATTGATATGATCGGGAAAAATAAACGAATTAAGCGGAAGTAGACATTGTTTCAAATGAGCAAGGAGGGGGGATGAAAGGAACATTTTTCAGGAAACAATGGATCAATAATAAAACTATATAATTATACAAATGTGAGGAGGAAATAACAATGAGAAAGATGACAGCAGCTTTACTGACAGCAGGTTTGACGATGGCAGCAATTACAGGAACCACCACGGGGGCGTTGGCGGAGGAAAATTATAAGGTTCTGGTGGCAGCCAGTGATATGTCCCAGTCCTTTTATTCCTGGCTTGCAAACTCCGTGGTAGATGCCTTGGAGGCAAAGGGGATTTCCGCTACGCTGGTGGATCTGGCAGGCGATACCGCCAATGTTCCTACCGTAATTGAGCAGGCCATTACAGACGGATATAATGGACTGATCATGGACAAACCGGATCACGATCAGAATACAGATGAACTGCTGCAGGAGGCTCACGATGCGGGGGTATATACGGTTCTGGTGAATAATACCGAGGTGGATGACGGCGTGTCCTGCGGCGTAGGACTGGACAATTATCCCTTGGGGTATACCATCGGAACGGTTGCGGCGGAAAAGCTTCCGGAGAATGCGAAGATCCTGATCCTGAAGGCTACCGCAGGCAATCAGGGAAGCGAAGACCGGTATTCCGGATTTGTGGATGCTTTGGCGGAGGAAGGCCGAGACGATGTGGAAATCTTGGATTCCCGGAACAGTGATAACTGGTCCAAGGAAGCGGCTATGTCAGAGATGGAGGACTGGTTGCAGGTTTATACGGAGTTTGACGCAGTGTATGCCATGTGCGATGATATGACCTGCGGCTGTATCGAGGCCTGTGAGGCGGCCGGACTGGATGTGCAGACCATTCAGTTCTATGGAATTGACGGATTGGCAAACGGCTGTACTGCGGTGAAAGAGGGAACCATGACGGCCACTGTTTTGCAGAATGCCACCGAGATGGGGGAAGAAGCGGTGAACCTGTGGGAGCAGATGCAGAGCGGGGAATTAACGGATGGAAAAATCTCAGCTCTGGAGCCCACCATTATCACCATCGATAACGTGGATGAGATTATTGCCATGCACGAAGAAAATGGAATGATGAAATAAAGGCTCTGCGATTCGTTTAACCGGGAGACGAAAGAGGCCGCTGACAATACCCTTTCAAGCTACAAAAAGGTTACGGGAATGGGTGGCGGGAATGATTTCCATATGCTAAACTTGGTATATCCCACGAAGAGGAGAAGCATAGCTATGGAAATCAGAAATAAAAATATAGACAACGGAAAAGCATTTGACTGGGGGAGGACATCCGGGGATTACGCCAAATACCGGGATATCTATCCCCCGATTTTTTATGAGAAAATTGTGGATAGAGGGCTTTGTGTGTCCGGGCAGAAGGTGCTGGATCTGGGGACCGGCACGGGAGTGCTGCCCCGGAATATGTACCATTGGGGGGCCGGGTGGACAGGGATTGATCTTTCAGAGGAGCAGATCGCTCAGGCAAAGAGACTGTCAGAGGAACAAAACCAGAAGATACGGTATCTGGCTGCGGCCGCGGAGGATCTGGATTTCCCGGATCATTCTTTTGATGTGATCACGGCCTGTCAGTGCTTCTGGTATTTTGATCCGGAAAAGATTACTCCGCTTCTCTCCCGTCTGCTGAAGGAGGATGGAAGCCTTCTGCTGCTATACATGGCGTGGCTGCCCTTTGAGGATGAGATTGCGAGGGAGAGCGAGAGGCTGGTGCTAAAATATAGTCCCGGATGGACGGGGGCGGGAGAGATGGTGCATCCGATTACAGTGGATGACCGGGTGCTGGAGGAATTCGCGCCGGTGTACCATGAGGAGTACCGGGTTGATGTGCCTTTCACCAGGGAGAGCTGGAATGGAAGGATGAAGGCCTGCCGGGGAGTGGGTGCCTCCCTGACTCCGGCGGAGGTAAAGGATTGGGAGGGGGAGCACAGGGCGCTGCTGGAAAAAATTGCGCCGGAACATTTTTCCGTGAAGCATTACGGGGCCATGCTGGAGTTGAGGAAACGCTGCTGAAAGTGTTTTCAGCGCCGGTTTTGCTCCTGGAGAAATTTGCATAACACGGTTGGAATGTGTATAATTAGGAAAATTACATTTAGTCGGAGGGCGAAGAGAATGATCAGAAAGGCAAAGGCAGAGGACCTGATGTCGGTGGCTCAGATTTACGAGGACATTTTAACGGAGGAGGAGGCCGGAAGGGCTCAGATTGGCTGGATAAGAGACGTCTATCCCACAGCGGACACGGCCAGAGAAGCCTTTGAGCGTGGGGAACTGTTTGTAGATGAGGAGAATGGATCCGTGGTGGCGGCTGGTAAAATCAATGGAGAGCAGATGCCGGCCTACGCTCAGGTGGATTGGGAGTATTCGGCCGGTGAAAATGAGGTGATGGTTCTGCATACTCTGGTGGTGTCCCCCGCAAAGGCAGGGGAAGGGATAGGAACCAGGTTCGTGAAATTTTATGAGAATTATGCCCTGGAGCACGGATGCCCTTATCTTAGAATTGACACTAATGAGAAAAATGTGACGGCCCGCAGGATGTACAAAAAACTGGGGTATAAAGAACGGGGAATCATTCCCTGTATATTTAACGGAATTGAGGGGGTCCACCTGGTATGCCTGGAGAAAAAAGTGTGAGGCAGGGTCAAATATAATTTTTCACCGGTGTTGACAAATCCCTGAAAAATTAGTATAGTTAGAATACCGCGCAGCCGGGGAGATAGCGGTGCCCTGTACCTGCAATCCGCTACAGCAGGGGTCATGCCGAACCGAGGCCGGTCTGTTGTGGGGCTGCCTTTTATAAGTGATGTTGACGTCTGGGTCTTGCGCAACAGAAATCTGTGAACCGTGTCAGGTCGGGAACGGAGCAGCACTAAGCAGAACCTTCTGTGTGCCGCAAGGCAGCCTGGGCCGAGTTAACTGTAGAAGTAACGCCCATGGCAGTCGGTCGAAGGGAGGCGCGCGGTAAAGAGAATGATACAGGCTGTCGGAGAAATCCGATGGCCTTTTTTTCATAGGAACTGCGTTTACAAAGATCGGGGGCAGGAGAGATGAAGAAGCTGACAGAGGACGAACGGTTTATGAAGGCAGCCCTGACTCAGGCGAAGAAGGCTTACGCGCTGGAGGAGGTGCCCATCGGATGTGTGATTGTCCATGAGGGAAAGATTATTGCCCGGGGATATAATCGCAGGAATACGGATCAGAATACCACTTCCCACGCAGAGATCAATGCCATTCGAAAGGCCAGCAAAAAACTGGGAGACTGGCGGTTGGAGGGATGTACGATTTATATTACCCTGGAGCCATGCCAGATGTGCGCGGGAGCCATTGTCCAGGCACGGATCACCAGGGCGGTGATCGGCAGCATGAATCCTAAGGCGGGATGCGCCGGATCGGTGCTGAACCTTCTGGAGATGTCTCAGTTCAACCATCAGGTGGAGGTGACCAGGGGCGTTCTGCAGGAGGAGTGCAGCGATATACTCTCGGGCTTTTTCCGGGAGCTGAGGGAGAAAAAGCGCCAGGAGAAGGAGCGCCACATAGAAAATTGTCGATAAAAAATAGGTTCTATAGTATAATGATACCGAGGAAAAGTTGTGGGATGTTCATAGAATCGGATAGAGAAGGGAGTGGCTGGGTATGGGAGTGGGAGCATGGTTCATGAAATCGTTGGATTTCAGCCTGAGAAAAGAGGATGTGTTTACCACCTTTTCTGCGAAGGAGCAGGCCAGGGTCAGAGAAGCGCTGGCCAGGAATCACATCGACTATCGGATTAAGACTATAAACCGGGGGAGCCCTTCTCCCATGGCGGCGGGATCGCGGGCCAGAACGGGCAGCTTCGGAAATCGGGCTGACAGGATGTATGAGTACATTTTTTATGTGCACAGGAAGGATTTGGAGCTGGCAAGATCTGTGCTGCAGGGGAGAAGATAGTGGGCTTGCCCGGGTTGTTTTCTGTAGAGATATGGAGAGGGCTGCCGCAAAACACCGAGGTGATTGCGGCAGCCCTTCGCCGTATTCTGCTATAGAAAAGTTTTGAGTTCAGACACTTCTGGTGGCCCAGTCCGCCATATTTTTCCACAGAGTCAGGTAGGCGGGAGAGTCCAGAAAGCTTCTGGGAGCCCAGTGGGGGGCGCAGTCGGAGGTGAAGACAGCGCTTCTTCCCTTTCCAAACTCGCCCACGGCGATGAGAGGATCTCCCTGGATGGTAGCCAGAACCGTGCCCCGTTTCTCATCCGCCAGTGTTTTGTTGTAGCCGATAAAGTAAGACCATTCCTGGGGCATATTCCGGAAGATGGGGTGTTCGGGTACCAGAACCTGGGGAACGGAGCCTTCGGAAGTTTCCACCCGGTCATCGTAGCTTAACAGACGGACAGGGAGAATATCCGCGATGGGAGTGACGCCGTAGCGGGCCTTGCCCTCGATGCCGGTGAAGGACATGAAGCCGCCAATCATAATGAAGGAGCCGCCCTCCTCCACATAACTGCGGATGGCTTTGCAGCGGTCCGGAGCGGGAAGGCTGCTGCGGAAGGACTGCTGGGTCATCATCAGAGTGTTGGCTCCCACATCGGACAGAATCACCAGGTCATACTGGTTCAGCTTTTCTACTGTATCGGGAAAGTGGGCCAGCGCCTCATGGCTGGGCATATAGGTGACCTCGTAGCCGGCCTCCTCCAGGGCGTGCTTCAGCCAGCCCACATTTTCAAAGTAGCCGGTGGTGGTCATGGAGTCGGCACCCTTAACATGGACTGTGTAGCCGATATAGGATTCGCCGCAGACAAAAATTTTTTTCATGGATCATTACCTCCTTTGAATGGAATTTTACAAGCTATGATGGTACTATCATACCATGGCCTGTGGGCGCAAGACAGGGAGATATTGAGCAGATAGTTGGACAAAATCGAACAAAGGGGGAAGATGGGAATATGAGCGCCGGAACGGAGGAAATACAGGAATATCTGGAGAGACTCTCCACAGAGCGGCTGGAAGTGATTTTCTGCCACCGCATGGATGAAAAAAATCAGATGTGGAATCTGGAGCGGCATAGCCATGACTGCCTGGAGGCGATCTGCTTTCTGGAGGGAGAGCTGACCATCCGCCAGGGAGAGCGGCAGATGGAGGCGGCGGCCAGCAGTGTGGTGCTTCATCCGCCTCATGCCGCCCATCAGGAATTTCCCATGCCGGGAAAGCGCAGAGAGGTGATTGCTCTGTGGATACAGGGAGAAGGCGGACCGTCTCCCGGGGAATCCTTTCAGCTGGTGGACCGGGAGGGCAGCATTCGCTGGTTATTTGAACAGATTTATCAGGAATACGGAAAGTGCAGCCCGGCATCCGGGCGCCTGATCCAGTGCTATCTGCCTGCGTTATTTCTCCATCTGAACCGGGCCTGGAAAGAAGCGGGGCAGGGAGACATTCTGGGGAGAACGGTTTCCTACCTGCAAAAGAATTATCACCGCCCGGTGACCCTTCAGGAGCTGGCCCGGGTTGCTTCCGCCAGTCCATCCTATGTGGAGCGGGTATTTCGCAGGCAGATGCAGACCACACCCATGGGATACTTGAGAGCGCTCCGCATCCGGGAGGCCTGCAGGCTTCTGGTGCAGTCCGCATTATCTGTGGAAGAAATCGGACTGAGGGTTGGATTCACAGACGCTTCCTATTTCTGGAGAAGCTTTCGAAAAGAGACGGGATATTCCCCCTCCGCCTATCGCGGACGGATGAGGCAGAGGGCAGAGTCAAATACCCCGCGGCCCGGCGCCTTTTCAGACTAAAATCACAGCCTGGAAGGGAAGCAGTGTTACCTGCCGCCCCTCCTTCCGGAATTCTTTGTAATTGTTCAGCAGTACGGTATCGAAGCCCTCCGCCGGCAGAGTGACCGTACATTCTTGATTCTGGCAGTTTCCAAGAACCAGCAGGCGCTGCTCCCGGCTTTCCCGGAAAAAGGCGTAGAGATTTTCTATCTCGGTTAAAATAGGGCGGAAGCCGCCGTATACTACCGCATCAGAATAGCGGGGGTCTTTGCGCAGGGCGATCAGGGCGCGGTAAAAATTCAGCACGGAATCCGGATCCCGCTCCTGGGCTGCCACATTGATTTCCTTATAATTGGGGTTTACCCCCATCCAGGGAGCCGCATCAGAAAAACCGGCATAGGAGGAATCGTCCCATTGCACCGGAGTGCGGGCGTGATCCCGGCTGAAGCGGCAGACGGCTTTCAGGGCCTCCCGGGGAGACAGACCGGCGTTTCGCGCAGTCTGGTATTCGTCCCGGGTGTTGATGTCCTCGATCTGGTCAATGCTCTCAAAGGGACAGTTGGCCATGCCGATTTCCTGCCCCTGGTAGATAAAGGGCAGGCCCCGGCGCATGAACATGGTAACGGCCAGCAGTTTCTTCCCGTAGTCGTTCTGTCCTTCCGGGGGCAGGTAACGGCTGGCTCCCCTGGGTTCATCGTGGTTTTCCACGATATTGCTGAAAAATCCGTGGTTACCCATCTGGGCCTGGCTTTCGTACAGGGTGTCGCGCACCAGGGTCACGGAAGCGTCTGGAATGGCGTACCAGCCCTTTTCATTGTGGCCCAGTACTTCGGCGGAGAAATCAAAGATGGAGGAAAAATATCCCTCATCTCCCACGAAGAGAGGCATCTCCCCGTCCTTGATGTTGAAGGCCTCCGCCACGGAAAATGCATTGTGGGGACGGAAGGTGGCGTCCCGCATTTCCGTGAGAAAGTCGCCTACGCCGATGGCCCGGCTCAGCATGTTGTGGATGCTGCACAGTCCGTCCGGACGGTCTGCGGGGAAATCCTCAAAGCGCAGATCCTTCTTTATGTTGATGATGGCATCGATGCGAAAACCGGCCAGTCCCTTGTCCAGCCACCAGTTCATCATCTGGTAGATTTTTCTGCGGACGGTGGGGTTCTCCCAGTTCAGGTCCGGCTGTTCCTTTGCAAACAGATGGAGGTAATATTTATTTTCGGTTCCGGGAATTTTCTCCCACACACTTCCGCCAAAGTAGGAGCGCCAGTTGCAGGGCGGCTCCCCGTTTTCTTTGCCTTCCCGGATATAGAAGTATTGACCGTACTCGCCGTCCGGATCGGCCAGAGCTTTCTGGAACCATTCGTGCTGATCGGAGCAGTGATTGACCACCAGATCCATCAGTACATACATATCCCGCTTTTTCGTCTCAGCCAGCAGTTCCTCCATATCCTCCATGGTGCCGAAGACGGGATCAATTCCGTAGTAGTCGGAGATGTCGTATCCCTGATCCACGAAGGGCGATTGGTATATGGGGGAAATCCAGATAATATCCACCCCAAGATTTTTTAAGTAATCCAGTTTATTTATGATACCCCGCAGATCACCGATCCCGTCATGGTTGGAATCGCAAAAGCTTTTGGGGTAAATCTGATAGGCAACCTTGCCGTGCCACCACTGTTTTTTCATTTTACTCCAGGTCCTCCTTGGTGTCGTATCCTTTCAGAATGCTCCCAGCATTCTTGTCGCGACCTATTATATCATTATTTTAGAAAAAGGGAAGACAGTTTCGGTTGATTCGTTTTGTGAACTCGGCTATAATCCTTATTATGTTCCGGAAGCTGCCTGGACAGCAAAAAATATACGGCCATAGAGGCAGACCGGGGCGGCATATAGTTTGAATGGAAAAGAGGTCAGATTTATGATTCAAGATATTTATCCCCATCGGTTTTCGCTGGATTATCAGGTGTGTACACCCCAGACGGGGGATCCGGTGATCATTTTTGAGGGAAACCAGGTATTTTTGACGGAGGATGAGGGGTACCCCGCCTATCAGGGAAAGCCGGGGACCGAAGAAAGGTATCAGTTTTTGTTTGCCATTGACGGGCAGAAATATTTTCTGGCGCTGGGGGGTGATGTCCCTGAGAAACAGGGCCTGAAGCCCTGCACGGTGCGTCATCTGCGGGATCTGCGTCCCATGCATCTGGCTTTCGCGGGATATACCGCATGGCATCTGTATGCCTGGTATCAGAACAACCGCTTTTGCGGGCGGTGCGGCTCCAAGATGGAGCCCGGGACGGACGAGAGAAAATTGGTGTGTACTTCCTGCCATGCGTCGGTCTATCCGCGCATCAATCCCTGCATCATTGTGGCGGTTCATGATGGGGACCGCCTGCTGATGACCCGCTATGCCAACCGGCCGGTCACCTGGTATGTGCTGGTGGCGGGCTTCATTGAGGTGGGGGAGACCGCCGAAGATACGGTGCGCCGGGAGGTGATGGAGGAGACTGGCGTCAAGGTGAAAAATATCCGTTATTTTAACTCCCAGCCCTGGGGCGTTCCCGGCAACCTGACGCTGGGCTTTACCGCTGAGCTGGACGGGGAGGATCAGATCAAGGTGGATACCGGGGAATTGTCAGAGGCCCGCTGGTTTTTGCGGGAGGAGGTTCCTGTGCCGGATGATAATGTGTCCATCACGGCGGCCCTGATTAAGGCCTTCGTCCATCACGAGTTTTAGAGACCTTAAGTGAAATTTGGGGTTTTAAAATCCGGGAGAATATGATACAATAATCAACGTCAGTCCAACGCCTTTGGCATATTCCGGACTGACATTCGGAGATGTACTCAAGTGGTCGTAAGAGGTCGCACTCGAAATGCGATAGGTCCGCAAGGGCGCGTGGGTTCGACTCCCACCATCTCCGCTGACAGATTTGGGGGCTGCTGCAAGAATTTCCAATGACGATTGCAACGGCCCCATAATGATTCTGGATGGTGATATTTCTGTTGTGATCGGTAACAGGAAGCTCGGAGGCAGCGTATGACACTTGAAAATAAATTGGGACTTACAAGTTCTGCAGATCTTGCCAGAGAGGAAGAACGTATCAGCAAGAAAAAGGCGGCAGAACTTTTTGAGAAGGGAATACTTGATGCGTTGGAACCGGGAAAGTTTTCCACACTTCAGGCTATTCATAAGTATCTTTTTGAGGAGATTTACGATTTTGCAGGCAAGATTAGAACGGTAAATATTGCGAAAGGGAATTTTCGTTTTGCGCCGGTATTGTATCTGGAAGCGGCGCTTGAGAATATTGACAAAATGCCTCAGTCTACCTTTGATGAGATCGTGGAAAAGTATGTAGAAATGAATATCGCCCATCCCTTCCGCGAAGGCAATGGGCGCAGCACCCGTATTTGGCTTGATTTGATGTTTAAGGCCCAGCTTCACAAAGTTGTTGACTGGAGCAAGGTGGATAAGGAGGATTATCTGCTGGCTATGGAGCGTAGTCCGATTAGGGATATTGAGATAAAGCAGCTGCTGAAAAATTCCCTGACTGATGATGTGGACAGCCGGGAAATTTTTATGAAAGGCATTGACAACAGCTACTATTATGAGGGATATGCGGCCTTTAGAACGAAGGAGCTGTGATTGACTGTTGCTGTCTGCAATCAATGATCAAGTCTAATATTGCTATATGTCGTGAGCGAGTCAAGAAGCGCTGCAACCTCCTGTTTCAATGGTTGTAACGCTTTTTTTGCATCCAGATTTTCTATTGCCCTTGACAAACTGGAGAAACCCCATATAATAAGTATTGTTATTATAAGAATTCTTATTATTTCATGGAGGCGCGGATATGGAAAGCTTACATTATCTGCTGATGAAAACCCAAAGTATGTTTTCCCGCAGTGTGATGGGGGAGGCGGGAAAAATCGGTTTGACCTCCGGACAGCCGAAGATCCTGGATTTTTTGCTGCAGCATCAGGAGGCAGACCAGAAGACGATTGCCGCTTACTGCGAAATAGAGCCGGCCACCGTGGGCAGCATCCTGCTGCGCATGGAGGAGGGAGGACTGATTTTGCGCAGGCAGAAGGAGGGAAACCGCAGATCCCTCTATGTGTCCCTCACTGATCAGGGGATGGAGGCCGCCGAGAAGCTGAGAGATATTTTCCGGAATATGGAAGAAGAGGCTACCCGGGGACTCTCCCAGGAGGAGGTAGAGACTTTAAAATCAATGTTATGGAACATGTGTATGACAATGGAGACGAAAGGCAGGAAGATGTGAAATGACAGAACATGAGACGAAAAGCAGAGCAGATCTTTTGAGACGGTGGATTATACTGTGTGTGGGGCTGATTTTGATGGCGGTGGGTGTTGCCTTTTCTATTAAGGCGGCGCTTGGAACTTCACCGATTTCCAGTGTCCCCTTTGTGACCTCCGTTATTTCAGGCTTATCCGTAGGGGAAACAACCATTATTATGAACGCGATTTTTGTGCTGATTCAGATTGGAATTCTGCGCAGGAAGTTTGAGTGGTTTCAGCTTTTGCAGCTGCCGGCATCGGTTCTGTTTGGCGTGATGATTGATGTGGTGGGAGACGCGATTGCGGGAATTTCCTATTCTAACTATTTTCAGCAGTGGCTTCTGTGTATTGTGGGCATTCTTTTGCTGGCGTTTGGAGTCAGCCTGGAGGTGGAGGCAGGACTGATCACCAATGCGGGTGAGGGCATTGTGCTGGCAATCTGCAAGGTGACACCCATGAAATTCGGAAATATGAAGGTGGTTTTTGATGTGACCCTGGTGTGCATTTCTGTGATACTGTCATTCCTCTTTTTGGGAGAACTAAACGGTGTGCGGGAGGGGACGATCGCAGCAGCTCTTTTGGTGGGTCAGATCACCAAACAGTTTGGAAAGATGATCAAGAAGGTGGAGGGGCTTTCACTCAGTCCGCTTCACCGTCCAAAAACGCTTTGAGCAAAAGGCGGCGCCAGCTGCATACTCATTTCTATCCGGTGCGAATCTGCTGCGCCGGATAGGTAAACCACATTCAGTCTGTAAATTCAAATAGCTCCTCTACCGTCGTATGAAAGACTTTTGCAATATCCATTGCCATTTTCAGAGACGGATTATATCGCCCGTTTTCTAAATGGACGATAGTTTCTCTTCGGACACCAATCAAAGCGGCTAATTCGCTCTGTTTCATATTTTCTTTTTCTCTGTATTCTTTAATCTTTGTTTTTAACATCCCTATTCCATCCCGTTTTTATCAATCCAGTAAAAAATAATGGCTCGCATTAGCACTAAAACAAAAATACCGCCAGTTAAGAGATAACCGGTGAAGTAGGGTGACATACCGTCCAACAGTAAAAAGGGAAAGATGATAATTCCCATAAGAACAAGGGCAGTCTTAAAACAGATGGCATCCGCCATTTGTACGGTCTGTTTTGCGTACTCGTCCATAACGTCAGAATTTCCCTTCAGCCAGCTTACAGCGGCCAAAAGGATAATCGCAATCCATACCGGCGCATTGGAATTTAACTGATAAACTACCATCAGATGGTAGTATGCGGGAATACAAAAGGCAACGATAGCTTGGACAAACATAAGTGTCCTTAAACTTAATTTTTTCATAGCAACCTCCGAGTGATATATTTATAACTTTTTGATGTTATAAATATAT
>DBFBJF010000197.1:0-4721 GCA_048203265.1 Candidatus Merdiplasma sp. | reverse complement strand
CTATTGTTCCACCGTCTCCAGGGCCTTCACCCTCACGGTAATATACTGTTCCATATCCTCTTTGTCCCGTCCCAGGGCCAGGGCCAGCTCACTGTAAAGCCGGTTCTCCGCGCTCTTTAAATACTTCTCATCGGTGGAGGTAATCTTTCTTCCCTGGGCAATCCGTGACTGCTTTCTCCTGTACAGAGTCTTAATAATCTGAATCCAGCACCGGCAGTCGGAAGAGTTCAGGGCGCGCTTGTAATTCTGCTCCCGCTGCTTCTCCTCCGGGATCCACAGCTCCTCAATCTCCGGAATGGAATCGATCAGCTCCCGGGCCTCCTCCGTGCTCATGGCCCTGCGCATCTCCACCTTTTTATTGTCCACCGGAGTGTAAATTGTTCCTCCCTGTCCCTCCAAGGGAGTCAGCCGGTAATACAGCCGGTCCTTGTCGGCCCCGGACAGATTTAATTTCGTGATCTCTTCTACTCTGCAAAGTCCGCTGCTGCCATAATGAATATATTCGCCAGGTTTAAACATATCATCCCTCCTGCTCTCAATATGTTTATTTTATCACTTTTTCCCCATTCTCTGTAAGCGAGATTTTTTCCGCCTGCCGATTTTCGTGAAAATAGTCTAATACGAATCCCTCCATTATTGTGCAGAATTTCTCACAGAATTCCTCACTGTCCGGATTTTATCTTCTCAATCCCCAAAAAATCTGTTACAATCAAGCCATAAAAAGAAAAGGGAGCGATTTCACAATGAAAAAACTGAAGCGCATCGTGGCCTGGGTCGGGATACTGATCCTTCTTGGCATCTATCTGGCCACCTTCATCCTGGGTATTTTCGGAAGCGAAGCCACCAAAAATATGTTTCTTGCCTGCATCGTCTGCAGCGTGGTGATCCCCTGTCTGATGTACGCCATGCTTCTGATTGCCAGAATTTTAGAGAACAAAAACAAAGAGGACAAGCCCTGACCGCTTTGTCCTCTTTGTTTTTCTTTTTTCCAGATGCCGGGAGGGTCACCGGAGCATTCCTCTCGCCATGCTTTGAAAAATGCCCGGCTGGCTCTCCAGCTGCGAAAAAGTTCCCCTCTGCACAATCTTTCCTCTGTCAATCACAATCAGTTCATCGCAGTTTCGCAGCGTCGTCAGCCTGTGCGCGATGGAAATCACCGTGGTCCCCCACGTGGCCTTCATCTTTTCAATTTCCTTCTGAATCAGCTTTTCCGAGGTATTGTCCAATGCCGACGTGGCCTCGTCTAAAATCAAAATCCTGGGATTTCTCAAAAATATTCTGGCCAGAGCAATTCTCTGCCGCTGTCCCCCGGACAGATTCTTTCCTCCCTCTGAAAGACAAAACTCATACATTCCGGGCAGCCGCTCAATCTCCTGGGCGATATTTGCTTTTCGGGCCGCCTCCTTCACCTCCTCCAGGGAGACCTCCCTTTTTATCCCGTAACAGATATTCTTCCGCACTGTATCCGCAATCAAAAACGGGGTCTGCGGTACCAGAGCGATCGTATCCGCCAGCGCCTCCCGGGAAAGAACCGCCAACGGCACGCCCCCGATGCGGATCTCTCCCCGGGCCTGCTCCAACTTGTCAATCACCCGGATCAGCGTAGATTTCCCGCATCCGCTGGGACCGGCGATGCCGATAAAGGATCCTGAGGGGATCTCCAGGTCGATCCCCTTCAGGATCTGCTGATCCGGCTTTTCCGGATAAGAAAAAGAAATATTTCGGAGAAGAATATCATTTCCCCGGGGGATACTGCACATCTGTGCCGGAATCTCCCGGTAGGAAAAGTCCACCGGAAGATCCATCAGGCGAAAATAGTCCTTCGCCAGCACCATACACTCTGAAAATTCATCCAGAATCCGATGAAGCTCCCTCAAAGGGCCGGTAAGCTGGGTAAAGCACAGATACGCCGTCAGCACAGTACCTACCGTAATCACCTGCCGCGAAGCCAGAAACACGGAAAGTCCGATGACCAGCACACTGAAGGCTGCCTCATTGATAAATTTCATACAGTCGTAGAAGGCCATCGCCCTATGGTGGCGCATCTCCTTCTCCCTGAGCTTTTCAGACCGGACACCGATCCGCTCTCCCTCTGTCCCGGCGCTGTCCAGCGTTCGGATCGTCTCCATTCCGCCCAGCAGTTCCACCATGGCGCCGTCCATATCCGCCTTGGTTTCCATCAGCTCCACCCGGATCCCCTTCTGCGTACTGATCTGGCGGAATACAATGACCGTTCCGATCGGAATCACCAAAATCACAAGACAGGCAACCGGCAGGGGAAGCTGCATAAAAATAGTGACCACTGCCGCAAGACCCGTAGTCACCGCTGGCGCGAAATCCATGAACAGCAGCTTAATCAGCTTCACGGTTCCCTCCAGGCTTCGATTCAGTCTCCCATGAATATTTCCGGTCATGTGGCTGCGGAAATAGGACATGGGAGCCAAAAGAAGGGAGGTTGCCGCTTTCTGCCTGGCCGCCTTCTCCGCCTGGGTGGCCGCGTCCTCCACAATCAGCCTCCTCACCACCTTCAAAACTTCATTCGCCACATTCACCAGAAGAATGGCCATCAGAATGGGAATGACTGAAAGGAAATCCCCTGTAGGCTCCGCCAGCACATGATCCGTCAGATACCCCACGGCCAGGGGCGTCAGCTGGCTGAGAACTGCGGAGACCCCCAAAATAATCAGGATGAAAAAGAACCCCGCTTTCTGCCTTCCCGGGAGCAATTCAAACAGTTTTTTCCAAATCGGCTCTCCCGCCTTCCCATACTCTGCCATAGCTGAAATGTCCTCTAGTCTTTCTGAAAATCAAGATTAAAGTAGACATCAAAGGAATCGCTGTCGTAAATCTTTTCAAAGCCCAGGCTCTCCATGGCGCTCTGGTCATCCGCTGCATCCTTCAACACCACATATCTGTTTTTCGCTTTTTTTACCCTCTCTGCCAAACGCTCATAATCGGGATCATCCGAATTGATCAGCTGGTATACTTCCTTCTGCGCATCCGGGTTATTCACTAAGTTCCGCCCATAGCGCTGGCGAATGGAAGCGTCATAGATTCGGATGTAAACCGCCACAAAAGAGGGAGCCAGAATTTTTTTCCTCTTAATCCGGTTCTCGCTGGCGTGCTGGTTGATGGCATCTGCCACCCAGATCACCTCTGTGGGAAGCTTATAATTATTTTCCCTGTCCTCAAAATAGGTATCGCTGAACACAAAAGTTCCGTTCGCTCCGATCAGCACCAGGCAAACCGCCGCTATCAGGATTCTCTTTCCCTTTCCTTTTGCCAGGTAAACCAGCTTTGTGCCCAAAAACGCCGCCAGGGGAACCACCGGCAGCAGCCAGTACAGTCTCCAGTAAACATCCGATCCCACCAGTTTCATAATCAGCCAGCCGGTCACCGGACAGAAAACCTCCAGGGTAATCACCAGGGGAGGCCAAAACAGACTGTTCCGGATCTGTCTTTCCCGTTTCCAGAAAAACAGGACTCCCAGACAGACAAAGAACAGAAGGCCAAATCCGCTTCCGGCAAAATAATCACCGTATCTGGTTATAATGACATCCAAAGCCTCTCTCATGGTCCTCCTCCTGTCATCTCAAAATCACATAGACAATTCCACATATCAGCGCAGGCCCGCAGGCCAGAATGGTTCCCAGCAGGTATCTCCACCGCCTCCAGGCAATGGCCCCCACCAGACCGCAGCTTCCCAAAAAGACCAGCGAGAGCGCCACTCCCATGGAGGAAAACATGCAGGCGCCGGTCACCACGCAGGCCATGGAAATCCAGGTCACCAGGCCTGCCCTCTCCTTTATGGCCATCCATGCCGCCCAGGCCATAGCCGGAATTCCCACTCCTGCCAGGACCGCCTTCCCCTGCCAGCCCCGGATAAACAGAAAGGTTCCCGAGGAATAGATGGAATAGCCGGAAAAGCTCAGCAAAGCCACCACAAACAGCAGAAACAGCGACTGCTTCTGCCGGTTCCCCGGAAACAGCCTGGGGGCAAACAGGGCATAAATCAGATAAGCCCACAGCACCACAATCGCCGGAAGAACCATGTGGGCCAGAATCGTGGGATGAAATCCGCTGAGTCTAGAAAGGGTGGCCACAAACAGAGGCCAGGAGGCCATCACATACCGGGCCGGAACTTCCTTATACTTTTTTCCTGTATACGGATTATACTGATACAAACTGTCCGTCTCCACCGCAGTGGTGGAGGTAGCCAGATAAAAGGCGTCATCATCGTCAATGTGCTGGCGCTCCGTCACATAAGCGGCCTGCAGCCCCACGCAGACCAGCACCGCCGCCAGCAGCAGCGTCATCTGCCGCAAAACAGCCATCATCCATTTTCTCTGCCGCCGAAACGTTCCGTTGAGCAGCACAGAAATCAGCGCCATGGCTAACACGCAGCCTTCCCAGGTGTGGGTGAGCAGCGTCAGGGAACATTTCAGAAAAATCATGGGAAGGGCCAGCGCCTCAAACAGCGCCAGCACCGAAAACAGGCCAAAAAAATAGGCCTTCAAAATATTTCCGTTATCGTTCTCCAGCTTTCTGGTCCAAAGGCAGCCCACCAAAGCAGGCATCAGGCCCAGCCAGAAAAACAGGATCAGACATTTGATCAGCGTTGTTATCATAGAGCTCTCCTTTTTTATCTCTTTCAGAGTGAAAAAAACGGTATCTTTTGTCGAATTTACTTCTTTTGTGCCGTTTTCAGGTCTATTCTACCG
>DBFBJF010000196.1:0-2977 GCA_048203265.1 Candidatus Merdiplasma sp. | reverse complement strand
AAAGATATACAAGCCCGCACGGACGGTGAGGTTTACATAGGGGTAGTGGGACCGGTGCGGACCGGAAAATCCACCTTTATCAGAAAATTTATGGAACTGATGGTGCTTCCCCAGCAGACCGGGCATGAGCTGGAGATGATGCGGGATGAGCTGCCCACCAGCGGCATCGGGAAAACCATCACCACGGTGGAACCGAAATTTGTGCCCAGAAAAGCGGCCCAGATCAGCCTGGGGGAGGAAGTCCAGGTGAAACTGCGCATGGTCGACTGTGTGGGGTATGTGGTGGACGGCGCGGAAGGGTACACCAGCGAGGACGGCTCAGTGAGGATGGTAAAGACTCCCTGGGATAAGCGGGAGATCCCCTTCACAGAAGCCGCCTCCCTGGGAACAGATAAGGTGATCCGGGAACATGCCACGGTGGGCATTGTGATGACCGGAGATGGAAGCTTTGGAGAGATACCGAGGGAAAATTTTCTTGAGGCGGAGAAGCGGGCGATCACAGAACTGCAGAAGATTGGAAAGCCCTTTCTGGTTCTGGTCAATTCTGAGAAGCCGTATGGCGATGAGGCAGCCCGGGTGGTGTCCCACATGGAGGAGATGTACCATGTTTCCTGTATGGCTGTGAACTGCGAGCAGCTGAAGAAGGAGGATGTGGAGCGCATTTTTGAAAAACTGCTGTATGAATTTCCCATGGTGCGCCTGGAATTTTTTGTTCCCAGGTGGATGGAGATGCTGAGTAACGATCACTGGATGAAGCAGCAACTTTTGAGCGCGGTTCATGGAATTATGGAAAAGGTACATTCGGTCAGAGACATTACGCCGGATGTGCTGGATATGGATCTTCCCTTCATCCGCAGAGTCAAACTGGAAAAGGTGAATTTGGCCCAGGGCCTGGCTGAGGTTACGCTGGAGCCGGAGAACAGCTACTATTACCAGATCCTCAGTGAAATTACCGGGATCGACATAGAGGGAGAGTATCAGTTGATTTCTATTCTGAAGGATCTGTCAGCCAGCCGGAAGGAGTATGAGGCGGTGGAGGACGCGGTGCGCTCTGTGCGGCTGACGGGCTACGGTATCATCACCCCGAAGCAGGAGGAGATTACCCTGGATGAGCCGGAGCTGATCAAGCAGGGCAGCAAATTCGGGGTAAAGATCAAGGCGGCCAGCCCTTCCATCCATCTGATCCGGGCAGATATTGAGACCGAGATCGCGCCCATCGTGGGCAGCCAGTCCCAGGCGGAGGATTTGATCCAGTATATCAAGTCGTCCGGCGAAGGCGGGGGAAGTATCTGGAACACCACCATCTTCGGCAAAACAGTGGAGGAGCTGGTGACGGATGGGATTCGCAGCAAGCTGTCCATGATCGGGGAGGAGAGCCAGAGGAAACTGCAGGATACCATGAAGCGGATTGTCAATGAGTCAAACGGCGGACTGATCTGTATTATTATCTGACCGACATTTGCCGGAAGGATGATGCAGGGATCACAGTTCCTGGCAAGAGGGAATGAGGGAGTGCTGCGGCGCGGGGAGAAGCTGCCCTGCGCCGCGGCATTTTTTAGGGCGGGAGATGTGGGGGTGATTCAGAAAGCGCTTTCGTTTTTTGGACACGAAAAATGTCGGAAGACAGAAGAATGATCAGAAATTGACAAACCGAATATTCTGCTATATAATGTTAAAGACCCGTAACAAAAATGTAATATTTAACCAAAAAATGAAGAAAAACCGAAGGATTATCTTAAATAATTGTGAAAAAAGATCCTGCGATAAGCAGCGGAGGGCATCAAGTGTGGGGTCCGGCTCGCTGCTGCGGGAAACAATGATCCGGACAGTGTGAGGGATGAGAGATGATGAAGAAAACAGGGATTGCGGCTCTGCTGTTATTTTTGGCCTTTCTGATGTGGACGCCCATAAAGGCGGACGCCGCGTGGAAAAAGGAGAACGGTACCTACGTTTGGTACAAAAATAACGGGAAAAAGCTGACCAGTGAGTGGTTTCCCGAAAAGAAGGTGGGATTTGTAAAGAAGGGCAAAACCACCTACTGTTATAAAAAGAACGGGAAAATTTATAAAGGCTGGCTGACAATTGGAAAGGACAAGTACTATGTGACTCCCCAGGGAAAGGTTCTCATGTCCAAGTGGATCTCCTCCGGCGGGAAAAAGTATTTCGCCTCCAAGACGGGAAAGCTTTACCGCAGCTGCCTGGTGAAGATCGGCTCCTATTATTACGGCTTTAACAGCAAGGGCGTGATGCTCACCGGAAAATCCAAGGTAAATGGAAAGACCTACTATTTCTATAAGAGTACCGGGCGGATGGTCAAGAAGGCGTTTGTGACCATCAAGGGAAAAAAATATTATTTCGGAGCCAACGGTGTGCTCGGAAACAAGGTCTGGGTCAAAAATTATTACATCAACTCATCCGGCTATGTGGCCACCAACACCTGGGTGGGGGATAAATATGTGGGATCCGATGGACATCCGGTGACTGGCCTGCAAAAGATTAAGGGAACCTACTATTTCTTTAATAAAAATACGGCCAAGAAGGTGGTGAACACCACCAAGACCGTAAAAGGTGTGACCTATAAGTTTGACAGCACCGGTAAAGGAACTGTAGTGAAGGATACGGACAAGCCCAGCGTGTCCGTGCAGAGTACATACTATACGGACCCTGAGGTAAGCGATGAGACCCTGCTGGCGGCGATTATTTACTGCGAGGCGGGAAATCAGCCTTATTATGGGCAGGTGGCAGTGGGGATGGTGATTACCAACCGGATGAGAAGCGCCAGCTTCCCCTCCAAATTGAAAGAGGTGGTGTATCAGACGTCCCAGTTCTCCCCCACCTTTGACGGGGCACTGACCAGAGCGCTGAAAAATCAGAGCCTGATCACCGCGAGCTGCAAAAAAGCGGCGGCGGAGGTGCTGAGCAAGTACAAAGCCAACAACTACAAAATTGATGTGAACGGAAAGACACTGAATTTGAG
>DBFBJF010000195.1:0-18230 GCA_048203265.1 Candidatus Merdiplasma sp. | reverse complement strand
CGCATAGACTGTCCGATAGGGGACTGGGGGAAGATTTTATCCATCTTCTCGCCGCTCATGTTCTCAAATTCTTCTGTTTCCAGTTCCTTTTCATCAAGAGAACGAATGAACATCATGTAGGTCAGCTGCTCAATTACGGTCAGAGGATTAGTAATGCCGCCAGCCCAGATGTCTGTCCAGATTTTATCTACTTTATTTTTGATTGCGCCTGTAATCATGCGTCTTTTCCTCCGTTTTCATTATCAGGAACAAATTCCATAACATCGCCAATATTGCAGTTTAATACTTTGCAGATTTTTTCCATGCTTTCCATTGAAACAGGCGCACCCTTCCCCAGACGTGCCAGAACATTGGTGCTGATGTTTGCACGGTGCATCATATCGGTTTTACTTAAATCATGATCAATCAATCGTTTCCAGAGACGATTATAGCTAATTGCCATCCTGCACCTCCTGATATTTTTCATTTCTAGTATACTTGATTTTGCACTAAAAGGCAAATAAAATTCACGAAATAGTGAGCTATAAAACCGTGAAAAGGGCCTAGGATAAACTACCCAGGCCCTTGTGTAATAATTATATCATTTGAAAATACTTCAACGCCTCCATAATCGCCGCTTCCTTTTCCGGCGGACACTGTGGCACTTTAGCATCTTCCTTCTTTGACAGGTTATAATTTTGCCCCACATCCAGCCCGCACTTGCGCTTTATCTGTGAGATGTAGAGGGAAGATACCTTCAAACCGGTATGCTCCAGCACATACGTTTTAATCTGCTCATAGGTCGCACCCTTCTGGAACCCGGACATATCCATGTCCTCCAGAGAAAACTCCACACGCACTTTCTTCGAGTCGATTTCTCCCTTGGAAAGCAAGACAACCGTCTCAATACTATTTGTAGCTGGAAACATATCCACCGGCACCGCCGTCACTGCCCTGTATCCCCGCCTGGTCAGATAGCCCAGATCCCGGGCCAGCGTCTGGGGATTGCAGGAAATATAGACGATCCGCTCCGGGGACAGCCTGATCACAGAGGAGAGGAAGGCCTCATCACTGCCGCTGCGGGGCGGATCCATGAACACCACATCCGCCTGCGCCCCTTCTCTCGCCATCTGGGTCAGAAATACGCCGGCGTCATTCCGGTAAAAGCGCACATTTTTCACGCCATTGCGCCTGGCGTTGGCGATGGCATCCCGCACCGCATCCGGGTTTAATTCCACACTGATCACTTCCCCCGCTTTGCCGCTGGCAATCAGCCCTATGGTTCCAATGCCGCAGTAAGCATCGATCACCCGCTCTCTTCCCGTCAGCCCCGCCAGTTCAATGGCCTTGCGATAGAGCACCTCCGTCTGAACCGGATTGACCTGATAAAAAGATTTGGAGGAAATGCGAAAGGTCAGCCCGCAGAGGGTGTCCTCAATATAGCCCTTCCCGTAAAGGATGGTCTCCCTCTCTCCCAGGATCATGCTGGTTTTCTGGTCATTCACATTCAGAACAATGGTGGTAATCTCCGGATGCAGCTGTCTGAGCGCCTTCACAAAATTGTTTTTGGAAGGCAGAATAGGAGAGCCCAGCACCAGCACCACCATAATCTCACCGCTGTGATAGCCGGTGCGCACCAGCACATGGCGGAACAGACCGTAGCCCGTATCCTCATTGTAGGTCTTGATGCGGAAGGATTTCAGAAGCCCCCGGATATCCCGGATGATGGCATCCGCCCTCTGATCCTCTATAAAGCACTCATCCACCGGGACAATAAAGTGGGTCCCCTCCTGATACGTGCCGGAGATGATGGTACCGTCCTTCCTGTGCCCGAACACTGCGTGCACCTTATTCCGGTAGTGACTGGGTTCCTCCATCCCTATGATCGTTTCCACCCTGCAGTACTCCTTCAGCAGCTTTTCCACCTGACGCTGTTTCAGATGAAGCTGCTCCCTGTAGGGCAGATGCAGAAGCTGGCATCCGCCGCATCTGCCATAAACCTGACACAGGTCCGATTTGACAACCGGTTTTCCTCTCTTTCCCTGCCCGGCTGTACCGGTTTTTCCCGGCTCTTTCTCATCTCTGTTTTTCCTCATCATCTCTTTCCGCCACTCCTTCTCCGTTAAATTCCGGAATAAAACTCTCCACTGCCGTCTCCCCCTCCTGGATAAAGCCCTGCTCCACCCCAAGGGAAATAGCATAGTCCACCAGGCGTTCGTACTCCCGCCGGGTGACCCTCCTGGAGAGCAGAGGATCCTTCGCCATGGCGGGCATGGGGGTATACTGGTTCATCAGGCTGATATAGATCCGGTTTCCATAGGTTTGATACAGATATTCCACCACCCGCTTCGAGTCTGACACATGACCGGGCAGAAGCAGATGGCGCACAATTACACCGCCTGTCATCATTCCTCTGGCGTCAAACTGCGGACTGCCGGCCTGACGCACCATCTCTTCCAGCGCAGACTTGGCTGTCTTTACATAGTCTCTGCTGTGGGAATAACGCTCTGCCAGTTCCGGACTCATATACTTAAAATCCGGCAGATACACCTGAACCATCCCTTCAAACAGTCTCAGGGTATCCGGAGTTTCATAGCCGCTGCTGTTATAGACCACGGGGATACTCAGCCCCCGCTCCCTGGCCAGTTCCAGAGCCGCAGCAACCTGGGGCGCATAGTGCCCCGCCGTCACCAGATTGACGTTGTTGGCCCTCTGGTCCTGCAGCTTCAAAAACAGATCCGCCAGCTGATCGATGGAGACCTCCCTGCCGCCCTCTCCCCGGGATATTTTCCGGTTCTGGCAGTAAACGCAGCCCAGGGAACACCCGGTAAAAAAGACCGTTCCCGAGCCCTCCGCGCCTGAGATACAGGGTTCCTCCCACATATGAAGGGCCGCCCTGGCCACCATCACCCGGGCATCCGCGCCGCACCGCCCTCTCTGTCCTGCCATCCGGTTCGCGCCGCAGTTCCTGGGGCAAAGCCGGCAATGCTCCATGAAACTTCTTATCTTATCCTCCTGCATACCTTCCCTACCATACCTTCTTTTTCCCGCACTCCACTCTCCCCACGCTTCTCCCTGTTTTCTTCTCCCTGTTCTCTTTTCCCCGTTCTCTTTTCCCCGTTCTCTTTTCCCGGTGTCTCTCTCACCGGTTTTCAGCAGCAGCTTTGCCCGGAAGCTGGGCCAGGATAATCGCTCCAAACATGATGACGCAGCCCAGCAGCTCCTTCAAGCTCAGACTCTGATGCAGGATCACCCATCCCGCCAGCACAGAGATCACCGACTCCAGGCTTAAAATCAGGGAGGCGACGGTGGGATCCATATCCCGCTGGCCGATAATCTGCAGCGTGTAAGCTACTCCGCAGGACATGACGCCCGCATAGAGAATCGGCAGCCAGGCAGTCAGAATCGCCGAGAGCTCCGGCGTCTCAAACAGAAACATCAGAACTGCGGAAATAAGTCCCGACACAAAAAACTGGATGCAGGACATTTTTACTCCGTCCGCTTTGGGTGAAAAATAGTCGATGGTTAAAATATGGAAGGCAAAAAACAGCGCGCAGACCAGCACATAGGCATCTCCTCTGCCGATGGAGAACCCTTCTGTCATGCACAGAAGGTAAAGTCCCGCCACCGCCAGGGCTACGCTGACCCAGATTTTCACTCCCACCTTTTTTTTCAGAAAAATTCCCAGCAGGGGAACCAAAATAATATACATGGCCGTGATAAACCCGGCCTTGCCCACTGTGGTATAGCTGATGCCGATCTGCTGCAGATTGCTGGCCACACACAGGCAGACGCCGCAGCAGACACCGCCGAGGATCAGATCCCGGGGGTTCTTCTCCGTTTCTCCTGCGCTTTTATGCTCCTGCGGCGCCGAAGCGCCGCCATTTTTTCCGTTTTTCCGATTGAGCAGAAAAATACAGGGAATCAGCACCACTCCGCCGATCAGGCTGCGGATGGCATTGAAAGTAAAGGGACCCACGTACTCTGTCCCCACGCTCTGGGCCACAAAGGCCACTCCCCAGATCAGCGCCGCAGCCAGCAGCATCAGGGAGCTCTTCACATGAACCTTGCCCATCACTGCACCTTCACTTCTCCCGCCAGTACTTTCTGATAGTCCTCATAATTCTTTTTCAACAGTTCCGGCGTATTCAGTTCATAGGGACATTTGCTCATACACTGCCCGCATTCCAGACATCCCTCAATCTTCTTCATCTCAGCCTGCATCTCGGGCGTAAGCCAGGCCTGGGACGGAGCCCTTCTCAGCATCAGGGACATTCTGGCGCACTGATTGATCATAATTCCGGCCGGGCAGGGCATACAGTAGCCGCAGCCGCGGCAAAAATCGCCGTTGAGCTCCTGCTGCTCTTTGGCAATGAAGGCGCTCAGCTCCTCTGTCATCTCCGGCGTCTGATCCATGTAGCTGATCCACTCCTCCAGCTCCTTCTCCCTCTGAATGCCCCAGATGGGAAGCACCTGGTCAAACTGATTCATAAAGGCCATGGCTGCCTCGGAGCGGTTAATCAGTCCTCCCGCCAGCCCCTTCATGGCGATAAATCCCATATTGGCCTTCTCACAGTTTTTCATCAGCTCGATCTCTCGCTGGGAGGACAGATAGCTGAAGGGATACTGCAGCGTCTCATATAATCCGGACTGAACAATCTCCTCCGCAATGTAAAGCTTGTGGGCGGTGATTCCGATGTGCCGGATTTTTCCCTGCCGCTTTGCCTCCTCCATGCACTCATACATCCCAGTCCCATCTCCCGGGCGGTAGCACTGATCCGCGCAGTGGAACTGGTACAGATCCACATAGTCCGTGCGCAGATTTTTCAGAGAGGTCTCCAGATGGTTCCAGAACTCCTCCGGTGTTTTTGCTCCCGTTTTGGTGGCAATGAACACCTTCTCTCTCATCCCATCGAAGGCAGCTCCCACTTTCTCCTCGCTGTCACTGTAAGCCCTGGCCGTATCAAAAAAGCGCATGCCGCCCTCATAGGCCCGGCGCAGCAGTTTCACCGCCGTCTCCTGGCTCACCCGCTGGATAGGCAGCGCGCCAAATCCATTCTGAGGCACTGTGATTCCGGTTTTTCCCAATGTAATCTGTTTCATATTCTCCTCCTTAAGCGCACAGAAAAGCCCTGCGTCATTTTCAGAGCTTTTCCTTATGTTATGTTAATATATTGGGGTCAAAAGATACCAGACGAATTGCTGTGGACTGTGCGCTTCCACAGTCTGGCTTTTGAAAATCATATCATTTCAGAATCACAGTTGTCAATGTGTCAGGGAAAAATATCCTTTCTCCAGAAGAAAAAGATGCCCATACTGTTACAAAGGCAGCTGACCGCCAGAGAACAGGCCAGCAGCACCGCCAGGCGGATCCCCCGGTTCCATCCGGAGCCGAACAGCGTTCCGTATAAAATCTGCGCGGTCTGTCCCCCCGGCAGAAGATCGCAGGTCATCTCGCACACGGCCCGGACATCCCCGCCCACATATTCCGGATTCTCCTCCGTCTCCCAGGAGACTGTGCCGTTTTCTGTCACATAGGTCTTCTGTTCCATGGGCTGTGCCAGACGTTCCTGCAGCGAAAATCCGGCCATCAGCATGCCTACGGCTATCAAGACTGACGCTGCTGTCCCCACAGGTCTTTTGGACAACAGCATGGCAGGCAGCGTATACACTGACGCCGCCGCGCAGCAGGAAACCATACCGGCGATCCCCGGCAAAAGGATCTGCTCTCCCGGAATTTCCAGGGAAAACAATACCCGGAAGAGGATGCCAGACCCTGCCCCCGCCAGAAAAAGGAGAGCGCCCACCAATGCGTTCGTATAGAAATTAGCCAGATAGATGGTTCTTCTGGAACTTCCCAGGATGATCTTATTTCGAATGGTCCCGTCCCGGTACTCCTCTCCCACAAAGAGACCGCAGAAGAGGGCCAGCAGAAGGTGCAGCGGTATGAGAAACCAAAACAGCGCTCCTGCCTGCAGCAGAAACCTGAGCGCCGCGTCATGGCCAGCCTGCGTCCGCACCTCCAGAACTGTCTGCATAAAGTTCCAGCAGATCAAAATTCCCACAAAGCTCCAAAAGATTCTGCTCTTCTTCAGTCTGTGCAGATTCGCCCGCATCAATCGTCCCATCACCGGTCACCTCCAGCAGCTTCCCTGTCCTTTGCGCTCATCTCCCGGACAATGCGTCCCCGCTCCAGCACGCCGTAATCGGTGGCGATCCGTGCCAGCTCGTCTCTTTCCTGACAGGCAAGTAAACAGGTCACCTGATGCTCCCTGTTCATCTTCTGAATAAGCGCTCCCATCTCCCTGGCTCTCTGCTGATCCAATCCCCGGGCAGGATCATCCAGCACCAGAAAGTCCGGGAGGCCCGCCATGGCCATGGCTAATCCCAACCGCTGGCACATCTCCGGTGAAAAATGTTTTACCTTCTTCTTTCCGGCCGCCTCAAGCCCCACCCGTTCCAGAAGATCCCCAATCCTCCCGTCCGGTGCAAGGCCCCGCACCAGAAACTGCTGTCTTAAATTTTCCTCCGCCGTCATATTCCGGTACAGAGCGGGGGCCTCCACCACAGCTCCCATCCGCCTGCGAACCTGTTCCAGCTCTTTTTTTGTATTTCTGATGCCAAAAATGGAATAACCGCCGGCGGTGGGCCCCTGCAGTCCGCAGATCAGGCGCAGCAGAGTGGTTTTCCCGGAACCATGATCCCCGATCAGCCCGTAAACGGACCCTTTTGGCACACGCATAGTGCACTGGTTCAGCACCGTTTTCTTTCCATATCGTTTTGTCAGATTGTCCGCCTCAAGCGCATACTCCATCTCCCCTGCCTCCCTCGCATTTCGTTGCTGCCATCATATCACAGCCGCTCCCAGAAACCGGTTCAGAAAACAGTTAAGAAATATGAAAGATTTGTCCCCCGTTTCTAAAGAAAATCGAAATGCATCCGAAATATGGCAAAAAATGTTGACAAAGATTTCTCAGTTTGCTATGATGAGTTCAATATTTCCCGTGGGGGAGTAGCGAGCGCGCCCTGCGCGTAACAAGTCAACATACTGACCTTTTGGTCTGGCTTGTTTTAAATTGCGAGACTCATGTATCACTGATGTGTTTGCATGAGGTCTCTTTTTTTTGATTGCTGACCCGGATATGGCACACCAGTGCCCTGTCCGGGGTTTTTTATGTCAAAAATCATACACGGTCTTTCAAAATCCATCATCAATACGGAGGAAAAACCTATGGAATGGAATTACTTGTTTCTCTTCAACAGCATCCTGCTGGGTGTGGGACTGGCAATGGATGCCGTCTCAGTCTCCATGGCCAACGGCCTGAACGAGCCAGATATGAGAACCAGGCGGATGTGCGCCATTGCCGGTGTGTTCGCCGGTTTCCAGGCACTGATGCCCATGCTGGGCTGGGTCTGTCTTCACACCATTGTCCGCTATTTCGATGCGTTCCGCCAGTTCACCCCCTGGATCGCCCTGATTCTGCTGCTCTATATCGGCGGCAAAATGCTGGCGGAGGGCCTAAAGAAGGGCGATGGTGAGGAAGAAAAGACGGGCGTCACCTTCATGGCCCTGATCGTTCAGGGTATCGCTACCTCCATTGATGCCCTGTCCGTGGGCTTTACCATTGCGGAGTACGACTGGCTGATGGCCCTGGTCTGTTCCCTGATCATTGCGGCTGTCACCTTTGTGATCTGCATGGCCGGCCTGCTCATCGGCAAGAAATTCGGCACAAAGCTTTCCCAGAAAGCTTCCATCCTGGGCGGCGCCATTCTCATCGTCATAGGTCTGGAAATATTTGTCACCGGAGTCTTCTAACGCCCAATCCTACAGCAGCTCCCCGTATCGGCGGATATAGACATTCTTCATAAAGGTGGCCACCGCCATATAACCCAGCACAATTCCGGCCAGCCACAGGAAATACACTGGCGGAAGAGCCGTCAGATCCAGCGCCGCCGCCAGGGGAGTAAAGGGAAGCACAGTCACCAGGCCAATTCCCAGGAAAGACAGCCAGGTCACCGGAGCGGAAGCCCGGCTCTGCACAAAGGGCAGCTTGGGCGTGCGGATCATATGGATCACCAGGGTCTGGCTCCACATGGACTCCACAAACCAGCCGGTCTGAAACAGGGCGATATACAGGGTCCGCGTTCCCGCATCCGTAATCTGCGAAAACAGCCTGCCCCCGGTAAATCCCGGGCAGATCACAAAGTACATCAGCAGGTAGGTAAGTACATCAAACACCGAACTGGTAGGACTGATCCAGAGCATGAAACGGCTGATGCCGGAGGCATCCCATTTCCTTGGAACCCTGAGATATTCCTCGTCCACATTGTCCCAGGAAATCGCGGTGCAGGATATGTCATAAATCAGATTCAGCAGTATCAGATGAAGGGAGGCCATGGGCAAAAAGGGCAGAAACGCGCTGGCCGCCAGCACAGAGAGCATATTCCCAAAGTTGGAGGAGGCCGTCATCTTAATGTATTTGATCATGTTGGCATAGGTTTTTCTGCCCTCAATGACGCCTTTCTCCAGCACCATCAGATCCTTTTCCAGCAGCACCACCGAAGCCGCCTCCTTGGCAATGTCCACCGCTGTATCCACGGATATTCCCACATCGGAGACTTTCATGGCTGCGGCGTCGTTGATGCCGTCCCCCATGTAACCCACACTGTGTCCTCTCTGCCTTAGCACCCGGATGATGCGGGCCTTCTGATCCGGAGACAATTTTGCGAACACCGTCACTTTCTCCGCAGCCTCTCCCAGCTCCCGGTCATCGAGGCGCTCCACCTCATCTCCCAAAAGAATCCTCTCTCCATCCAGCCCAACCTGTCTGCAGATGGCACAGGTCACCTTCTCATTATCTCCTGTCAGAATTTTTACCCGGACTCCGTATTCGCCAAGAGCCTGAATCGCCGCCCTGGTGGTCTCCTTGGGTGGATCCAGGAACGCAAGAAATCCCATCAGCACCATATTTCTCTCATCCTGAACAGAAAACTGGCCCACCGGGGAGGGGTTGGTCTTCTGGGCAACGGCGATCACCCGCATTCCTCTCCCATTCAGCTCATCCGCTTTTGCCAGCACAAGCCTGCGCACCTCCTCCTTCAGCGGCATAATCTCTCCGCCGCACTCGGCGTAGGCACAGCACTCCAGCATCTCCTCCACGGCTCCTTTGGTAACCAGCTGGGTCTTTCCTTCTTTGTCTCTCACCACTACACTCATCCTGCGGCGCTGAAAATCAAAGGGAATCTCATCCACCTTCGTATATTTTTCCTTTAGCTCCCGCGCTCCCAGCTCCTCCTGCCGGGAGATCACCGCAATGTCAATCAGATTTTTCAGTCCCGTCTGGAAATAGCTATTCAAAAAGGCATGGCGCAAAACCCGGTCATCTTCTTCCCCATCCACATTCAGGTGATACTCCAGAACCACCCGGTCCTGGGTGAGCGTTCCTGTTTTATCTGTGCAGAGAATATCGATGGAACCCAGATTCTGGATAGCATTCAGATTTTTGATAATCACCTTTTCCCTGCTCATGGCCATGGCTCCCTTGGCCAGGGAGGTGGTGACAATCATAGGCAGCATCTCCGGAGTCAGTCCCACGGCAATGGAGATAGCAAACAGTACCGCCTGCATCCAGTCACCCTTGGTGAAACCGTTAAGAAAAAGCACCACCGGAACCATAATCAGCATAAAGCGAATCAACACCCAGGATACCGCGTTGCCCCCCTTCTCAAAGGTGGTCTTTGGCGGTTTTTCATTCAGGTTCTTTGCCATCTCCCCCAGCATGGTCCCGTTTCCCACCGCAATGACCAGGGCTTTTCCGCTGCCGCTGATCACGTTGCTGCCCAGGAAAGCCAGATTTTCCGCATCCGTCAGCGCTCCGTCCGGCCCGGCTGCCCGGCCTCTCTTCTCCACAGGTTCACTCTCCCCGGTCAGCGCAGACTGGCTTACAAACAGATCCTTGGCTTCCAGGATTCTCAGATCTGCGGGAATCATATCCCCCGCAGACAGATACACCAGATCACCTGCCACAATCTCTTCCATGGGAATCTCCGCCTTCACGCCCTGCCGTTCCACGCAGGCTGTGGTGTGAATCATGCCGCTCAGCTTGTCTGCCACATTGCTGCTGCGGGTCTCCTGAACAAAGCGCAGCATTCCGGAGAGCATCACCATAATCGTGATGATGAACACCGTGGCATAGTTCTCCTCCCCCGGGGCGGCAAGCACAATATCCGTAAACACCGAGATGCCCGCCAGCACCAGAAGAACCACCGTAAAGGGATTGATAAAAGCGGAAACCAGCCTCCTGACCACCGGATTTTTCCGGCCATAGGTGAAAATGTTCCGGCCATACTCCTCCCGGGACTGTTCCACAGCCTCCTGCTTCAGTCCGCCTTCGGCTGTGCCGTACCGTCCCATCAATTCTTCTTCCCCGTGGGAGGCTGCCCAGCAGAGCCGCTCCATCCTTTCTGTTCTCTGATCATCCCTTCTGCTCATATTTGCCACCATGGGCATGGTGAATACTCTGTCTTTTCTCATCCTTCCGTACCTCCTATCCGTTATTATGTCCAACTGTTATCGGTAAGTCTTCTTTCATAGGAAATCCGGAGGCTTTTTGTTACAGAAAAGGTTTTCCGCGGCAAGATTTTCTGCATCAAAAAAGCCACCGCCCGTAAAACACTTACAAAGCGATGGCGAAATGGCGCATGGAAAAAACGCTACAGGAACTTACTCCTGTACCGGCCACATATCGATCTTCGTCGCTTTGTAATCAAATGACAACTTCGACTGCAATCCATATATTCCACCTGCCTTTCTCAATCTGCATACAGTCCTGTCCTGAACGTTGAACTTTCCCTGAAAAGAAAAAATCCGCATGTTCGGAGAACATGCGGAAATCATCACGCTTCACACATTCGTTTGAGCTTTAACTCTGCAGGGCGATGAAACTGTATTATGATACACCTTGCACTCGATGTACCCTGTTCAAACCCTCTCATGGTGTCTCCACCATTTCGCGGCAACAGTCCGTATCCCTGTAGGAGCCTTACCTACCGAACGTCTAAACCCTACCACGGTTTTTCCGGTTTGTCAACCCCCGGCCAGCCTTTTTCCATCCTTTGTGGCAGCCAGTCCCCCTCTCCCGGTTTCTCTCAGGCTTTCGTCCATTTTATCTCCCACTTCTTTCATGGCATCAATCACCTGATCGGGAGAAATTCTGCTTCTGATCCCTGCCAATGCCATATCAGCCGCAGATAACGCCACCACAGCACCCGCCACATTCCGCTTCACGCATGGGATCTCCACCAGGCCCGCCACCGGATCGCACACAAGGCCAAGGAGATTTTTCAGCGCCATGGCCGCTCCATGGGCGATCTGCTCCGGGCCTCCTCCCTGAAGATGTACCATAGCCCCCGCAGCCATGGCGCTGGCTGATCCGATCTCTGCCTGGCAGCCGCCGGATGCGCCGGCAATGCTGGCACGCAGCGCTATCACCTGTCCAATTCCGGCCGCCGTATAGAGTGCTTCTATGATTTTTGACTCCGGCACCTTTCTTTCCTGAAAATAGGGCACAAGAACGGCAGGGAGAACTCCGCAGGCCCCTGCCGTGGGGGCCGCCACGATTCGTTTCATGCAGGCGTTGGATTCTCCCATCTGGAGGGCTCCCGCAATCACTCTGCCAACAAAGGGCCCGCAAAGCGTGTGCTCCTTTTGGACATACTCCTCCATCTTTTGGCCGTCTCCTCCCACCAGTCCGCTGTTTGACCGGAGCTTTCCGTCATATCCGGCCGCCGCCTCCTGCATGGCATTCCAAAGTCGTTTCATCTGTTCCAAAGATTCCTGTCTTTCCACATTTCTCTCATTCATATCATCCAGCAGCACCGCCTCCCAGAAAGGAATCTCTTTCTCCCGGCAGGTTTCCAGGATCATCTCCAAGCTTCCAAATGCCATCCCTAGATCTCTCCTTCCACATTAATGTACGTCACCTTGAGGACGCCTTCCAGATGCTCCAGCCATTTTATGGACTCCTCCGGTATCGGCTGGTCCGTCTCCACCACCATAACAGCCCGGCCGCCCCGCTTATCCCGGTAGAGAGACATATTGGCAATATTCACAGATTTATGGGAAAGCATGGAGGTAACCTCCGCCACATGCCCCGGCTGATCCATATTGTGAACAATCAGCGTAGGCATCTCACAAGTACAGTTGACATCAATATCATCCAGCCGGTTTACCATGATACGGCCACCGCCCAGGGATGACGCCTGCACAGTCAGATTCCTTCCATTCTCGCCCATGACCTCAATCACAACAGAATTGGGATGGGCATCCCGAAGCTGCACAGTCTCAAAGGAGAAGCTAAGGCCTTCTTTCTCTGCCCACAAAAAACTGTCCGGGATTCTCATATCATCCGGATGCATGCCCAGAAGCCCCGCTATCAGCGCCCGGTCCGTTCCGTGTCCCCGCCCGGTGGCCCCGAAGGAGCCATGCATACCGATCGCTGCTTTCACCGGCCGTTCCGCCAATAATTTTCTTGTCATAAGACCAATGCGCACCGCGCCAGCTGTATGTGAACTGGAGGGCCCCACCATCACCGGCCCCAGGATTTCAAAAATATTCATGCTGTCACTCTCCCATCGTTCCTTCTGCCCATATATTCAAAATAGAATCGCCTGTATCTTATCACATTTTCGGCCGGATGAAAACATCCGCTGTCATTGATCAGGTTATCTGCTGAAACACTAAAATATAACCACAACCTCCCCGCCTTCTTCCCAGTTGCCAAGTTCCACCCGGCCTCCGTGAGCTCTCACAACCTGGGCGGCAAACCAAAGGCCAAGCCCACTGTGATCACTTCCGCTCCGGGCAGTGTCCTCCCTCCACAGCCGTTCCGTCCCGTGGCGAAGCGCAGCCTGGCTAAACCCCGGTCCCTCATCTCTCACTATAATCTGCCAGCCGCTCCCCTCTCCATCTTTGCCTCTCACTCCGGCTTTCTGGCTGTTCCCTGTCCACAGATCATTCAGGTGACTTTCCCTGTTTTCGTCCTTTATTCCATGATCACCAACCATCCGCCCTTCCAGATGCACACAGCTCCCCTCCGGCGCATATTGGATGGCATTAAGCACCACATTAAAAAGAGCCCGCAGCAGGCGTTCCTTCTGCAGCATGGCAAAGCCTTCCAACCCATTATGGAACTCCAGGCAGATCCCTTTTGTCCCGGCAGTCTCTGCCCCGTCCCGACAAAGTCCCTCAAACCATTCCGTCAGATTCACTGCCTCAAAGGGTTCCTCCTGGCCAATGGAAGTTTCCAAAAGCGCTGTCACATATGCTCCGGCCTGGCGGCCAGCCGCTTCAATTGTTTCCACCATGGTGCGGCTGTCTGCCGGCAGTTCCTCCTCCAGCAAGAGCTGCGCATTGCCCTGTACCAAAGTAAGCGGTGTCTTCAGATCATGGGCCAGCGCTGCGATCTGGCCTTCCCGCTCCTGCCTGGCCTCCCACTGCTGAGACAAAGATTGATACAATGTCTGCCGCATGTGCTCCATGGCATCCAGGGCCTGATCATATTCCCTGATGCCCGCGTGGGGAACCACAAAATCCAGCTCTCTCGCTCCTATTTTTTTACTTACCTTTCCAAACAACATCAGTCTGTGGGTCAGAAACCGCCGAAGCCACATAGTATGAAGGATCAGGCAGAAAATACAGGCCAGACATAAGGTGGCCCACCACAAATACTCAAAAGGCGGCAGCATATGGCGAAGCGCGGGATTAACAAATTCCGCCCGATAGATCCAGCGCAGTACCACAGTACTCCCATTTTCATAGGAATATTCTACCATGTCAGTTCCCTGATCCTGCCCTTGAAAATACCGGGTCAATCGCTCCAGTTCTCGGCCCGACACATTACTCTCCATCACGTTCCCCCGGAAATCAAACAGAGCGTACTGTCCCAAAAACTCCTCACCGGGCGACACAAAAGTCCGGGGATTTTCCTCCAGCATCTGCTCCACCTGCTGATTGGAAACTGAGCCATGATAAATGATCCCTGAAACCCTGAGTCTGGTCAACACAAACAGCCACACCACACCGCAGAGCCCCATAAGTCCCAGGGTTACGACTGCAAAGCGCAGCAAAATAAACGTCAGACTCACCGATCGCTGTCTTTTTGCCATTTATATCCCACCCCCCAAACTGTTTCTATAGGACTTACTCCTGCTTTCTTCAACTTTGCCCTGATATTTTTAATATGCTCCGCAATGGCCGATGGATCCCCCTCTGCGTCAAAACCAAACACCGCCTCGTAAATCTGCTCCTTCGTAAACACCTGCCCGGCATGAAGAGCCAGATACTCGCAGATGGCATATTCTCCTCTGGTAAAGGGAAGGCGCTGCTCACCCGCCATGGCAGTCCGTGCCTGCATATCAAAGCGGACTCCGCCGCGGCTCATAGCATGAACCGGCCGGCGCGTCTCCCTGCGCAGATGTGCATTGACTCTGGCACGCAGCTCACCGATACCGAAAGGCTTTTTGATATAGTCATCCGCTCCCAACCCCAATCCCTTAACGAGAGCCGTCTCCTCTGTCCTGGCCGTCAGAAACAGAATAGGGCAGTCCACTTCCTGCCGGATACGGCCAAGGAAAGCAAAGCCATCTTCCCCCGGCATCATCACATCCAGCAAAAGGAGATCATACAATCGGCACCGCTCCGGCGACAGGCCGGAAGGTTCCCGCTCCACATCCACCTGATGGCCGTCCCGAACCAGAGCTTTGCGCACCAAAACCAACATATCCGGATCATCATCCACTACTAATAGCTTACCCATTTTTTTCCTCCGTTTCCGGCAACACGCTTCGTTTGCCCCTCTTTCGCTTCCCGGGAAATTTCACGCCACATCATTGCTACTCCTGAACGGTTTTGCCCTCCCATTTGGCGAACCAATAGAGTGAAAGGCTCAAAACCGCCAGCGTTATCATAATCATGACAATGCTTCCCCAAAATACTGGCTCCCGGGAAAATCCGAAATAGGATTTTAAAAAGCGAACTCCCCACTCCCAGGGAAGAAAGATCCAGATTTTGTCGCCAATGGGATTCTCAAAAAGTCCAGCCAGAATCGTACCTCCCATACCTAGCAAAACCGAGACACCAGATCCAAATCGCAATGTCACCGACAGATGCAGCACATAGAAAAACAGACTATGAGACAGACAAATTCCTAATATTTTCAAACAAAAGCTGACATCCATTGCGCTGCCCTCATACCCGATCCCCTGTTTCGAATAAATCCACGCCCATACCAAAAAGCATCCCACATATATTATCATACTTACAGCGAAAAAAAACAGCAGAAAGCACAGTTTTCCCAGATACGTTCCGATGCGGGACTCCGCCAGACCCAGTAATTTTTGCTCCCTGCCATTTTTCCGCTCAGGCTGAAGGAAGATGGGCACCGCAATCCCTGCAAAGGCCGGCCAGGAAATCTCCAGCAAAACGAAAAACCAGCGGGGGTCCGGAATAATCCGCCAGCCCGCCAGGGTGTAATAGGTCCAAAACAGCAAGCTCACCGCCAATGGCAGACAAACATGAAGCGGCACCATAGGGGTCCTTTTACTCTTCATAAAATCAGAAAAAAACTCCCGTGCCATCAGCATTTACCCGTCACCCTCCTCTCCAGCCTCCCGCCAAACAGGACGGCAAAAAGAATGGCCGACACAAGAGATAAAGCCACTGTTAGTCCGCACTCTCCCCAGGCAAAGCCTCCTCCCGCCCCGCCTGCCGCAAGGCCGCTTGGCAAAACGCCAAAGAACCGGATCATCAGCCTTGCCATCCAGCTATGAGGCATGATCCAAAACAGCGGTGTCACGGAAAAAAACAGTCCTCCAATTCCGCTTGCCAGCAGGTTTAAAAGCAAAGAGCCTGCAAGTCCCAGCTTCTGAGTCAAAAGCAGGCAAAGGGGAATCTGCCACAAAAGGGAAAGCCACAAAAGGCCAAAACCCACCCCATATGCCCCTGCCTGTCTGATACCAGGGAAGTGCCCCAGGTCAATCCACGAAGCACTCAGGCTGAGCGCAGCCAGAATCAGAGAAATTTCCAGAAGTTTCAGAGCTGTCAGACTCATCTTGGCAAAATACAGATTTTTCAGGTCGATGGGCAGGCTGCAGATAGTCCGGTACTGACAAATCCGCTCTCTGCGGTTTGACAGGTAACAGAAAAGCGAGACCGTCAAAGAACCCATGGGCACACACCAGTTGCAGACCAACAAATTGGAAAAAGCTCCCAGTCCAATCCCCGCATACATCATTAACAATGAGATCAAAACCAGCACTGCCGGCATCAAAATCACCAGTTTCCCGGATAGAGAGCGTCTTTCCTTCAACGCCTCCGCCTTTAAACACAACTGTATCATTCTGCGTTCGCCTCCTTCCTGACCGTCTCAAGAAAGAGCTGCTCCAGGTCTTCCTTCCCACTGACCGTATCCTGGTACAAAAGTTTCCCCTGATACAGGATACCAATATCATCGGCAACCTGCTCCACCTCGCTCAATATATGGCTGGATACAATCACGGACGTTCCAGATCTGGCCAGCTGCCGGATCATTGCTCGCAGTTTTTCCATGCCAAAGGGATCCAATCCGTTCCCTGGCTCGTCGAGCAGCAAAAGTCGGGGGTTATTCAGCAATGCCAGACCTATTCCCAGCCTCTGTTTCATTCCCAAAGAAAATTCAGATATTTTTTTATTCCTCGCATCTACCAGATCCATTCTCTGGAGAATTTCACTGCACTTTTTTTCCTCTATTCCCAAAAGAATTGCGCGCACCCTGAGATTTTCCAACGCCGTCAGATTTCCGTACAGCGCCGGAGCTTCAATCAGAGCCCCTGTCTTTTGCAGGTCTCTCCGGGTCCATGGATGCCCATGAAATATAATTTCCCCACTCTCCGGTCGTAAAATACCGGCCAGCATTTTTAACAATGTGGATTTTCCAGCTCCATTCGGTCCCAGCAGACCATAGACGGAATGTTTTCTCACTGCCATAGACAAATCCCTGACTGCCCAGGTCTTTTTATACCTCTTGGAGATACCTCTTGTTTCCAACACATACTCTTCCATCTTTTATCCTCCTTTGACTTGTTGCCCCTATGGTAACAGTCATTTATAAGGATTTTATAAGGAATCAGCGTCCATTTTTTCCTGAACCCTTAGCTGGTGATTGCCGATCAGGGCGGCGGCGGACGCAGCAACCACGTGACTGATCAGCACAGCCCACCAGATCCCGTTCAGTCCAAACCCAAGGCGGGAGAACAGCCATGCCAGAGGCATCCGTATCACCAGATAATACAACACCATGCAAAACAGGCTCTTCCCCGGCTTTCCCATTCCATTCACGGCGCCCAGGAAGCAGTTGGTTACTGTGTTTAGTATATATCCGATACCGACGATTAAAAAATACGTCCTCACAATTTCCCCCGCTGCGCTGCTGTCCACAAACAGACTGGAAAGAGGCCTGGAAAAGCAGACAATCACCACAGACAAAACCGCCAGAAGAATCCCACCAGAAACCAGAGAAGTTCTAAGATAATCCTTTGCCCGGTCAGACCGCCCTCCTCCAACGCACTGCCCCACAATGGTGGTCAAAACCATGTTAAGAGCCATGGCCGGATAAAACAGAATGGTCTCCAGCTTTCCCGTAATCCCGTAGGCCGCAATGGCGCTGATCCCGTATCCGCTCACTAATGAGGTCAGAAAACTGGTACTGATGGCCGGAATACTCTGCTGGAATGCCGCCGGGATGCCCTTTCCCACCAGCGGCCCGATCCATCTTCCCTGAAAAGCAGACAGATGAAATTCAAACAAATGCTTTCTCCACAAATAGATCAGCATAAACACCAGGCAGAGGGATTGGGAAAGCAGCGTGGCCGCTGCCGCTCCCTGGAATCCCAGCCAGCCGATAAAGATAGGATCCAAAACCGCATTCAGCAATGTACATATCAACATGGCAATGACCTGAAAGACCGTATTTCCAAAGCTGCGAAGCACTGCCGTAAAATAACAGTACAGATAGACAGCAAGATACCCCAGCAGATAGATGGAAAGATAGTCATAAGCCATCTGCCAGGTCTCCTGTGGCGTTCCCAGCAAAGTGAGAACCGATCCTAAAGACAGCTCCAAAAGCACTGTGACTCCCACGGAAAATACGACTGCTGCTGCCAGTGAGGTGGCAATCAGGCTTTCCACCTTCCGCTTTTCCTTAGCCCCTATAGCC
>DBFBJF010000194.1:0-7922 GCA_048203265.1 Candidatus Merdiplasma sp. | reverse complement strand
GCGGTGTATGCTGTGATCCCTTTGATGGTTCTTATCATAAAACCAATTCGTGTTCGTTTTGTGACGACCTTATAAAGAAATTGTGAAAAAACAAAGTCTTATTTGTGAAAAAATTTGAGCTCCCGCACAAACCAGGCCCCGCCTCCCTCTATCCGGGGGAGACGGGGCCTGACCGATTCCTTTGTGGCTGTCCAAAACGCTTATCGCGGTGAAAGCTTTTGGGGCTAATCCCAGCTCAGCTATTTGTTGATGGCTTCCTTCAGGGCCTTGGCCAGCTGATCCGGGCAGGAAGTGGGCTTGAAGCCGCATTTGATGCCCTCCAGACGGGAGATGGCCTCGTGAACGTCCATGCCCTCCACTAAACGGGAAACGCCCTGGGTGTTGCCGCTGCAGCCGCCCACAAAGTGTACATTCGTTACTTTATCATGATCCAGCTCAAATTCGATGGCGCTGGAACAGACGCCGTGTGTCTTATAAACCATGGGTATCGCTCCTTTCTCATTCGCGTCCTGGCATCACCCCGATTTCGAATCAGAGATGCCGGGGTGAATTGCCCTGCGCCCTGTGCGGTGCGCCGGCACAAATTCGCACCATTATTATATCAGATCTCATCACATTTGCAAGGCTGGCATTTTTGGGGAAACTGTGTTAAGGTGTTACTATTCACAGCCGTTTCAGAATTGCCAGTGGCTGTAAATCGTAAGGTTAAGGTTGACTATAAGATCATAATGGAGGAATGGAAGCATATGGATAAAAATAAGAAGCTGAACCGAATCGGTATCATCGGAGCTATGGATGTGGAAGTGGAGAAACTGAAAGCGGATATGAAGGTGGAGCGCACAGCGAACAGAGCCGGCATGGATTTCTGCCAGGGCGAGCTTAAGGGCAAGTCTGTGGTGGTGGTCCGCAGCGGGATCGGCAAGGTAAACGCGGCGGTCTGCACCCAGATTTTGGCAGATCTGTTTGAGGTGGACGCGGTGATCAACACCGGGATTGCCGGCTCCCTGAATGCTGCCATTGACATCGGGGACATTGTGATCTCCACCGATGTGCTGCATCACGATGTGGATGCGGTGAACTTCGGTTATCCGCTGGGACAGATTCCCCAGATGGATGTATTTTCTTTCCAGGCGGACGAGGAGCTGGCAGGGCTGGCTAAGAACGTGTGTGAGCAGGTGAATCCGGAGATTAAGGTGTTCCGGGGCAGAGTGGTCAGCGGCGACCAGTTCATTGCCGATAAAGAGACGAAGGAGCGCATTGTGAAGAACTTTCAGGGAGACTGCACGGAGATGGAGGGAGCGGCCATCGCCCAGACGGCTTACCTGAACCATCTGCCCTTTATTGTGGTGAGAGCCATCTCCGATAAGGCGGATGACAGCGCTTCCATGGATTATCCCACCTTTGAGAAGAAGGCGGTGGAGCACAGCGTGAAGCTGATTGAGGGTCTGATGAAAGCATTGGTCTGAGGTGAGAACGGAAATGAAGTGACATGATAAGGAATTTCAGGACAGGAAACGATGGGAAATAGGCGGCGAATTTGTCGAACGATTTTGCTTTGCAAATAAAAAAAGCGGGGCTATAATGGCGGTACGACTCCGGGGGAGCCACCGCCGATCCGGCGGGAAGCGCCTCTGGTCAACTATTTTTCATAAAGGGGGATTCCTATGCTGCAATTCATCATGGATCAAAATCTGTTGCTTTACATCTGCGGAGTGGCCTGCGCCCTGGGCGTGGTCAGCCAGTTTCTGTTAAGGCACCTTTACGAAAGATTAATCGGCGAAACTCAATATACGGGAGAACCCAAAGGAAAATTTTTGCGGCAAATACAGCAAAGGTTTCAAAACTGTATTCATTTGAACGAAAAGGTCAATGATGTCTCTTCCTTCGCGGACCGAAGCATCATGGATTATCAATTTTTAAGGATGAACCTGCATCAATGGCGGCGCATGGGAGCGGAGGCCCTGGCCATCTGCCTGCTGTGCTGCGGGGCAGGTCTGTGGCTGATGTACCGCAGCGGAGGTGATATTTCACTTCAGACCAGCTACAGTGTGGCGGGCATCGTCTCCCTGCTGCTTATCGGTATCGCCTACGGCGTGACGGATAACCGATACCGTCATACCTCGCTGAAGGTGCGCCTGATGGATTATCTGCAAAATTCCGGCATTATGAAGGACTACCGGGAGGTGGAGTTCCCGGAGCAGATGACGGAAGGAATGCAGGAGGCGGCCGTGGAGACCGCCGCGGCTTCCACAGGCAAGTCACCCATCAGCATCGGGCGAAAACGCCGTCAAAATGGCAGCGAGGAGACCAGAGCCCAAAAAGAAAAGCGGGAGCTGAAGGACAGCCTGGCCAAGGGAAGCGGGGGATCGGCCGAGGTGGCGGCCGCCCAGGAGAAAGCGTCCGGGGGACCGGCTGACCGGGATCTGAAGAAGAGCATTCTGCAGCAAATGGATCCCAAGGAGAAGGAGCAGCTGCTCAAGGAGGTGCTCATGGAATTTTTAACTTGATAAACCATGGGACAGATGGTAAACTTTACTACAAAGATTTTTAATTTATTCAGATAAGGAGATGCCAAAGATGTCAAAAGTTACATTTGATTATTCCAGAACCGCCAACGTGGTTCGTGAAAATGAGATGGAATCCATGAAGGCTATCGCGGAAGCGGCCAAGGAGCTGCTGGTTTCCAGAAAGGGTGCGGGAAATGATTTCCTGGGCTGGATCGATTTGCCGGTGGATTATGACAAGGAGGAGTTCGCACGTATTTTGAAGGCTGCGGAGAAGATTCAGAAGGACAGCGAAGTGCTGCTGGTGATCGGCATCGGCGGCTCTTACCTGGGCGCGCGGGCAGCCATCGAATTCCTGCGTCATAATTTCTACAATTCCGTGTCAAAGGAGATCCGCAAAACTCCGGAGATCTATTTTGTGGGCAACAGCATCAGCAGTACCTATATGAAGCATCTGATGGATGTGATCGGCGACCGGGACTTTTCCGTCAATGTGATTTCCAAATCAGGAACCACCACGGAGCCGGCCATTGCCTTCCGTATCTTCAAGGAGATGCTGGAGAGCAAGTACGGCAAGGCTGAGGCGGCCAAGAGAATTTACGCTACCACAGACAAAGCCAAGGGCGCATTGAAGACACTGGCCACAGAAGAAGGTTACGAGACCTTTGTGGTGCCGGATGATGTGGGCGGACGTTTCTCCGTTTTGACGGCTGTAGGCCTTCTGCCCATTGCAGTCAGTGGTGCAGACATCCAGAAACTGATGGAGGGTGCCGCATCCGGCAGAAAACAGGCCCTGGAAAATGACTTTGAGCACAACGATGCCCTGCAGTACGCAGCTATCCGCAACATTCTTCACAGAAAGGGAAAGATGATTGAGATCCTGGCCAACTATGAGCCCAGCCTGCACTATGTGTCCGAGTGGTGGAAACAGTTATACGGTGAAAGCGAAGGAAAAGACCAGAAGGGTATCTACCCTGCTTCTGTGGATCTGACCACAGATCTGCACTCCATGGGTCAGTTTATCCAGGACGGAAGCCGTATTATGTTTGAGACTGTTCTGAATGTGGAGGAGCCTCAGTGCCAGCTGACCATCAAGGAGGAGGAATCTGATCTGGACGGTCTGAACTATCTGGCCGGCAAGACCGTGGACTTTGTCAATAAGAGCGCCATGAACGGAACTGTTCTGGCTCACACGGACGGCAACGTGCCGAACCTGATGGTGACCATTCCCAGACAGGACGAGTTCTCCCTGGGAGAGCTGTTCTATTTCTTTGAGTTTGCCTGCGGTGTCAGCGGGTATATTCTGGGTGTGAACCCCTTCAATCAGCCCGGTGTGGAGAGCTACAAGAAGAATATGTTTGCTCTTCTTGGAAAGCCCGGCTATGAGAAGGAGCGGGAAGAATTGCTGAAGAGGCTGTAGGGAAAGGGCGAAGAATGTGCTGACAGAAATCAGCGCTTCCCCAGATATCAGAATAGAGAAACGCACAAGGGAGTGCCCGGAGGCTTCCTTTGTGCCGTCATGTAAATTTGGGCTGGTGCAGAGATTCCGGATAACTGCGCCGGCCCTTTTTATGACGGAGGAATGTTACTTAAGCAAAGGAGAAGGGTATGAGATTAGTATTTTTGGAGACAGACAGTCTGGGCGACGACATGGATCTGGGTGGATTTTCCCGTTTCGGGGAACTGGAGCGATATTCCTCCTCCACCATACAGGAGACCAGGGAACGGGTGCGGGAGGCTCAAGTGATCTTTTCCAACAAGATTCCCATGAATGAGGAGACGCTGGAGCTGGCCAGAGATCTGAAGTATATTGGCATCACGGCCACCGGCACCAACAACGTGGATCTTGCGTATGCGGCAAAGCGGGGGATTACAGTGACCAATGTGGCAGGGTACTCCACGGATTCCGTGGCCCAGCATACCTTTGCTATGGTGTTCTATCTGTTGGAAAAGCTGAGATATTTTGACGATTACGTGAAATCCGGCAGATACTCCAACTCCCGCCTGTTCTGCCATTACGGGGAGAAATTCTGGGAGCTGACCGGTAAGACCTGGGGGATCATCGGCCTGGGCTCTATTGGAAGCCGGGTGGCCCATATTGCCAGCGCCTTCGGCTGCCGGGTGATTTATTACTCTACTACGGGGAAAAACAACAGCGGTGAGTATGAGAGGGTGGATTGGGAGACGCTGCTTCGCGCCTCGGATATTGTGTCGGTACACGCGCCCCTGACGCCCCAGACGGAGGGGATCATGGATTATGAGGCGTTTCGCAGGATGAAATCCTCTGCCCTGTTTATCAACGTGGGAAGGGGCCCCATTGTGAAGGAGGGGGATCTGGTCCGGGCGCTGGAGGAGAACCTGATTGCCGGAGCAGGACTGGATGTGATGGAGCGGGAACCTTTGCCGGGGGACAGCCCCCTGCTGAAGATTCAGGACAGCAGAAAGCTGCTGATTACCCCCCACATCGCCTGGGCCAGCATGGAGGCCAGAAGCCGCCTGGTGGAGGAACTGGCGCTGAATCTGGAGGCGTGGATGAGAGGGGAGGAGCGCAACCGGGTGGTGTAACCGCAGGCTGGAGCAGTTGACTCCTATCGCTGCTGCATCGTCAGCGGCAGAGCCGGTTGCCCATCCGGCTCACTCCTCCAGTACCTGTATCTCCAGATAATCGAAGTCAATTTCCTCAATAAAGCTGTCCTGATAGAACCGGGCCTTGCTGTGACGCTTGAATTCCCGGATGGTGGCGTCCAGCCAGATGGGCTTTCCCAAGTCGAAGATGAGGCACAGTTCTTCCAGGGCATGGAAAATTTTGTGAGTGCGGGTGTCGTCACTCTCATCGGTGATGACTGCATCCCGGAGCATGCGGTTATCCTTCCAGATTTTACCCCAAATCTTCATGGCGTGTCCTCCTGTCGGAATCTGTTATCTCGGTTTCGGGTTCCACGGACTGCTCTTCTGTGAGCGGCTCTTCCGTGGATCGCTCTTCCTCAGACTGGGCGTAAGTATCGGAATTCAGCAGCGGGAAGGCGGCTTCCATGTCAATAAGCTGGGACTCCGTCTCTGCCTCGGTTTCCAGGGTTTCTTCGGTCTGGGATTCGCCTTCCGCTTCGGACTCTTCCAGCTCCCGGAAGCGGGCTGCCAGGGAGGCCAGCTGATCAAACAGGTCAGGCTCCTGGTCCTCATAGTAGGCGGGATCATCGAAAAAAACGTAGACCAGGGCGGAGATCTCCTGGATGTGGCTGATGGCAGAATCACCGCTGTCCCAGTCCTGGGAGAGAACACACAGGATGTAATCGCTCCTGTCTCCGTAGATGATGGCCACATCGTTTTCCACGGTGCTCATCTCGCCGGTCTTATTTCCCACCAGAGCGCCCTCCGGGAGGCCGCCGGGGATTTTGTACCGGGTATTCTGATTGAGCATCAGGTCCTCCACCTCGTTGCAGACGCGCCAGGAGCCGAAGGTGCGGCGGTAGACCCGCTCCAGCAGCAGACCGCAGTCCGCGGCGGAGATTTGGTTGTTATGGCTGGGATCCACAAAGGTGGAGGAATCGTTGAAACCGTTGTATTCGTGGGTCATGGAGCTGTAGCCATGACTGGAAATATATTCATTGACCTGATCGATACCGGCGGCGTAGCTGCCGTCCCCCAGCATTGCCAGCAGACGGTTGGTGGCCTCGTTGCTGCTGTCGCAGATCATGGTAGTAATCAGATCCACTACCTCCTGGGTCCGCTCCAGCTGCTGCTCCCCGATGGCTTCATAGACGGTTCCCAGCACAAACAGCTTCATAACACTGGCAGATTTCATGGGGACGTCATTGATGAGAATGGAATCATCGGTGGTCAAGTTTTTCACATAGACAGACCACTGGCCGCTGTAGCTTTCTGTCATAGCCTGAAGCTGGCGCTCCAGATCCTGGATGGACCGGGAATGGGAACCCTGGGGCAGCGGACATCCCGGCAGGGTGACAGCGCCGAGGGGAGCCTCTCTCAGGTTCATGAGAAAGGAGAGGCTGTCATCCTGAGCCTCCCCGGATTCTCCGGACGGAATCTCCATGGGGAAAACAAAATCCTCCCCGTAACGGATTTGCAGCCGCAGCAGATCCATCCGGAGGGCCAGCTGATCTGTGGAGATCGGGTCTTCGGCAGACGTACTATGGGAGATCTGATCTCCGGATAACTGGTCTTCGGCAGACTGATCTGCAGCGGGCTGGCCGTCAGAGAGCTGGGAGGCTCCGGCAGGCACGGCCAGCGCGGGAATTAGGCTCCAGCCCAGGAAAGCGGCCGCTGCCAGCCGGCGGGATATGGGTATGGGGTTTTTCATTTATGTACTCCTTTGCCGTAATTCGAAGGAAACGCTTTCAGTGGCGTTTCCTAATACCAAGTTACTATTCGCAGACACCCCGCCCACATGCGCACTCGTCGCCTCTTCGAGGAATCAGTCCCGCTCCTTCCGGAGCTAAGACTGCTTATGTGGGCGGCTGTGAATAGTAATAATATTAATCATAACACCGGAGTCATCCGGTTGTAAAGATTTTATGCCTGTGATAGACTGGAAATAATGATAGTCTGGTGCGCGAAGCGCCAGGAAGGGAGACAAGGCCATGGAAGAAAAAAAGGTGAGAAAGGGAACGGGACTGATCCACATTTACTGTGGAGACGGGAAGGGAAAGACCACCACGGGTATGGGGCTGTGCGTCAGGGCTGCCGGATATGGATACCGGGTTCTGATCTATCAGTTTATGAAAGACAATTCCACCAGCGAGCGCAAAGCGCTGGAGAAGGTGGAGGGGATTACTATGCTGGAGGGGCTGAAGGAAGAGAAGTTCAGCTTTCAGCTCACGCCTCAGGAGCGCCGGGAGCGGCTGGCGTTCTACAACAGTCAATTTCAGCGGGTGACGCGGATGGCCGGGGAGCAGGACTTTGATGTGCTGTTTTTGGATGAAGCCATCTATGCTATTCGGGCGGGGCTGCTGGATGAGGCGCTGGTGGCGGACTATCTGGAGCACAAGCCGGACAAGCTGGAGGTGATTCTCACAGGGCAGGAGCCCGGAAAACGTCTGGTGGATCTGGCGGATTATGTTTCGGAGATACGGAAAATTAAGCATCCCTTTGACCGGAAACAGCCGGCCAGGGATGGAATTGAGCGCTGAGCGGGGATGACCTTCGGCGCCCGGCCGGCGAAAAACCGGCAAAAAAGAGGAGCCGTGACCGGAACCTGCAGAGGCTCTTCCGGATGAAAACGGCTCCCTGACATGAGGAGTGCCCCGACAGCAGCTGCCGGGGCTATTATGAAAAAATTTATCAATATGAGTAATGTGACATTACACCATATGTATGAGAAATCCTTCTCAAGAACTGTTTACACTATAGCACCTATTTGTGAACAAAGTGTGAACAAATACTAAAAATACAATGAAATAC
>DBFBJF010000193.1:0-3923 GCA_048203265.1 Candidatus Merdiplasma sp. | reverse complement strand
GGACCAGGAAGCCTTTTTGTTCTGTGAGGAGAAGATGGCAGAGTATTTGACCGGGAAGCTGACCAGGGTACGCCATACTGCGGTGGTCTGCGAGGAGTCGGAGCAGGGGATCCGGAACTGGAAACCGAAACTGGAGGAGATCTCCGGGACAGTAGCCTCTGTGCGGCTGGATGCCCTTCTGTCCCTTGCCTTCCGGGCTTCCCGCAGCAGTCTTTCCGGGCTGATTGAGGGCGGCAAGGTTTTTGTGAACGGACGGCTGGTCACCGGAAACGGGTTTCATCCCAGGGAGGGGGACATTGTCTCTGTCCGGGGATACGGCAGATTCCGCTATTGCGGTGTTTCTGCCAACACCACCAAAAAAGGGCGATATTACGTGAAATTGGAAAAGTATGTATGATGGCGGATGGCCCCATCAGAAAGCGTGAGAAAATGGAAAATATCAATCAGACCGTGTGCCTTCCGGTAAAAACGGAGGGAAAATTTGCTTATCATATTTATCTGGAAGAATCCTTCCGGCAGCTTCCTTGCCGGATGGCGGAGCTGGATATTGAGAACCGCAGAATCTGTATTGTGACAGACAGCAATGTGATGCCGCTCTTCGGGGAGAAGGTGGCGGGTCTGCTGGCCCCCTGCTGCCGGGAAATTTCCACCTATGTGATTCCGGCGGGAGAGTGCAACAAGAATCTAGGAGAGATCCAGAAGCTGTATGAGCATCTGATTCTCCACAGCCTGGACCGTCAGGATGTGCTGGTGGCCCTGGGCGGCGGCGTAGTGGGGGATATGACCGGCTACGCAGCGGCCACCTATCTGAGAGGGATCCGCTTTGTTCAGATTCCCACCACCCTGTTATCCCAGGTGGACAGCAGCATCGGCGGAAAAACCGGGGTGGATTTTGACAGCTACAAAAATATGGTGGGAGCCTTTCACCAGCCCTCCCTGGTCTATATGAATCTTTCCACCCTGAAGGAGCTGCCGGAGGAGCAATTTTCCTGCGGTATGGGGGAAATTCTGAAGCATGGGCTGATCCGAAACGGCGAGTACTTTGACTGGGTAACCGGAAACAGAGATCTGATTCAGAAACGGGATCTGCCGACGCTTCTTCACATGGTGGAGGAGAGCTGTAAGATTAAACGGCAGGTGGTGGAGGAAGACCCCACGGAGAAGGGCGTGCGGGCCCTGTTAAATTTCGGTCACACCATCGGCCATGCCATTGAGAAGATGAAGCATTTTACCCTGCTCCACGGACAGTGCGTTGCTCTGGGATGCCTGGCCGCAGCCCACATTTCAGAAAAGCGGGGATTGATCGCCCATGGGGACTATGAGCGAATCAAGGAGGCAAATCTGAGCTTTGGCCTGCCGGTCACCTTTGCCGGGCTCGATTCTAAGGAAGTTTTGGCGGCCACCAAGCACGATAAAAAGATGGCTTCCGGGCAGATCCGCTTTATTCTTCTCAAAGCCATCGGCCAGGCTTTGATCGATAGGACCGTGACGGATCAGGAGATGCTGGAGGCCATTGATTTGCTGAATATGGGGCATTGAGCCCGGAAAAGAAGGGACCGATCATGAAACGTCAGATTTTGAATAACCGATCCATCGGGCTTGGGCTCCTTGGCCTGGCCGGGCTTCTGATTCTGGATCAGCTTACCAAGTTTGCCGCCAGCCATTTCCTGAAGGCCGGAGGTCCGGTGGTGATCATACCCGGCGTATTCCAGCTCCAGTATCTGGAGAACCGGGGGGCAGCTTTCGGTATGCTGGAAAATATGCAGTGGGTTTTTGTGGTATTTGCCTTGGCTATCACAGCGGCGGCGTGCTGGTTTTATCTGCGCATTCCGGCCATACGGCGCTTTCTGATCCTGCGCCTGCTCTGCGTTACGCTGAGCGCCGGAGCTTTGGGAAACATGATTGACCGTCTGGTGCACGGCTATGTGATTGATTTTTTCTATTTCAGCCTGATCAATTTCCCCATTTTTAATGTGGCGGACATTTACGTCTGTGCCAGCACCGCGGCGCTGCTCCTTGTTCTCCTTTTTTATTATAAGGAGGAGGACTTTCAGCAGATTCAGGGAAAGAAAACGAGAAAAGACTATGTAAATGATATCATCGATAAAATACAGGAGAGTCAGAAGAAGTGATTTTTCATGTGACGCAGGAGGAACAGGGGATTCGAATTGACAAGTATCTGACCGGGAAGCTGCCGGAGCGCTCCCGGTCATTTCTGCAGAAGCTGGTCAATGACGGGCAGGTACTGGTATCGGGCAGCCCTGTGAAGCAAAATTATAAGGTATGTGCGGGAGACCAGATCACTGTGACTATTCCGGAAGCGGTGGAACCGCAGATTGTCCCGGAGCCCATCCCACTGGATATTCTTTATGAGGACGCCAGCCTTCTCGTGGTGAATAAGCCCAAGGGCATGGTGGTTCATCCCTGCCCTGGCCACTACAGCGGGACGCTGGTGAACGCTCTCATGTATCACTGCAAGGATCAGCTCTCCGGGATCAATGGAGTACTGCGCCCGGGAATCGTCCACCGCATCGATCAAAATACCACCGGATCTCTGGTGGTATGCAAGACGGACACGGCTCACCGTTCTCTGGCAGAGCAGCTGAAGGTTCACTCCATCACCCGGAAATACCGGGCCATTCTCCACGGAAATCTGCGGGAGGAGGAGGGAACCGTCAATGCCCCCATCGGCAGGCACCCCGTTGACCGCAAAAAGATGGCGGTGAACCGCAGAACCGGGAAGGAGGCTATCACCCATTACCGGGTGCTGGAGCGGTTTGGCGGCTACACCTATGTGGAGTGCCGGCTGGAGACGGGCAGGACCCACCAGATTCGTGTTCACATGGCAAGTATCGGCCACCCGCTTCTGGGAGATGACATTTATGGCCCCGCCAAATGCCCTTTCCCGTCTCTGCAGGGCCAGACCCTTCACGCTATGACCCTCGGTTTTCTCCATCCAGAGACGGGAGCGTACATGGAGTTTGAAGCACCCCTGCCGGAATATTTTGTACAGCTCTTGGAGAAGCTGCGCCGCCGCTGACTTCCGGGCTATTTTTCGGTTTGGAAAGCGCTATTTTCGCAAGCGCTATTTCCCAGACTCTTTCGTGCGTGGAACCGGGTTATCTGTCCTGGCACGTAGTATCTGCCTTGGCGGCCAACCCTTAATATTTCCGGAGAGGATAGCGGAGAACATCCGCTCCTTGACTCCCGGATGATCCCGGTTCAGCTGGGCCAACAGTTCTTTCGCGTATTCCCGCTTCGTCTTTCCATCCGCCGGACAGGGATTTTTCGCCACCGGCAGATCGTATTTATTCTGAAAGCCGATCACATCTGCTTCATCCACGAAAATCATGGGCCGGATCACGGTGAGATCCATCCGGTCCAGATACGTTTTGGGGGAGAAGGAGTAGAACCTGCCCTCAAAAATCAGGGAGAGCAGCATGGTTTCCACCACATCGTCCTTGTGGTGGGCGTAGGCCACTTTGTTACATCCCATGGCCTTCACCCGCTCATTCAGGGCGCCTTTTCGCATCTTGGCGCACAGAGAGCAGGGATTGGTCTCTTTCCGGTCCTCGAAAATGATCTCTCCGATCTGGGTGTCCACAACAGTGTACGGCACCTCCAGTTGGGCGCAGAGGGCCCTGATCGGATCCAGATTGAAATTTTCAAATCCAAGGCTGACAGTCACCGCCTCCAGCTCAAAATGGCTGGGATAGTACCGTCTCAGCCCGCTCAGGGCATACAGCAGCGCCAGGCTGTCCTTTCCGCCTGAAATTCCCACTGCAATTTTATCTCCCTCTTCAATCAGACGATATTCGTCCACAGCCTTGCGAACAAGGCTCATCAGTCTCTGTAATTTCATGATTTTCGCTCCGCTTTATCTTGTTTATTCAGGTTCTTATCCGGATAAAAAAGCTTTGTAC
>DBFBJF010000192.1:0-4729 GCA_048203265.1 Candidatus Merdiplasma sp. | reverse complement strand
ATCACATGGGGCTGCCCTTTCTGGGATACCCAAGAATCCACGACCTCCCCGGCCGCATCCAGTACCGTCATAGAGGCGCCGGAAAGCTCCGTGCCGGTGGTAATGTCTGTTTTTGTAAACTCTACCAGCGTGGGCTCATTTTTCTTTACAGCGCTCAATGTAAGGACCGGGATTTCCTGGCCCTGGTAGGAGGCGTCAAATTCCAGGATTTCATCGGAGGAAACGTATCCGTCCGGGGCTGCTTCTTCCTTGACGTAATACTGGCCAAGGGGCAGATCCAGGGTAAAGGCCGCAAATCCGTCCTCCTGGCTTTCCGCTTTTTCAAGCAGGGTATCCGCAGGGACGACTACTTTGCCGTCTGCCTGGATATCTTCTTGATTGTACAGTCCAAACACGGCCCCAGAAAGAGGCGTTTCTGTTTCGGCATCCTGCTTTTGAACAGAGATCTCCACTTTCTGCCGCTCATTCTGGAACAGGACCTCCTGTTCCACCACCGGCGTATTTTGTCCCTCATACGTAAAAAGCACCTCCTGGCTTTCTGTATTTAATACATAGCCTTCCGGTGCCTTTGTCTCCGTAATGCGGTATTTTCCAAGCGGCAGGTTATCCACGGACGCTTCCCCGTTTTCATCCGTTACCACGGTTGCCACAAGGGTATCCTTCTCATACTCCACATGCCGATTGCCCTGTTCATCCACCTGATGGTCCGCCGTGTAGATGGTCTCGGCCGCATAGATTTCAAATTCTGCCCCGGCTAAGGATGCTTCCTTGTACTTGAAATCTTCCCCAAAGGATTCCAAAACCTCCCCGGCTTTTTTGATCACCAGTTTTCCCTTCACCGGATGGTTTTCATAAGATACCGTGATAATCGCGTCATTGCTGATACTGTCCATTTCGTATGCGGTATTGCTGTCTACCTGGATCTCCACATACTGGGGATTTAGCACATAGCCATCGGGCGCGGTCACTTCCTCAATCCGGTAATTCCCGCAGGGCAGGGCATTTGGAAGGATTAAGTAGCCGCTTTCATCCGTGAAGTAGGATTTATGCACGATTGTGGATGGATAGGTAGTGACCTGTTCCACATATTTTCCCGCATCCAGGTCATATACCTTGAACTCCGTATTGGGAATCAGGACGCTTTGCTTTGTCTCATCATCCTTCTTGACAATCTTTAGCTTTGCCATAAACTCGTCATCCAGGAGCACCCTCCAGGTTTGGGGCTCCGTATTATTTTCCGAAATCGTGACGATAAAATCTCTTACCGGAGTAAAGTTGTGGGGTGTAGTCGTCTCCCTCACCACATAGGTCCCATAGGGGATGGGGATCGAGCAGGCGTATCCTTTCTCATCCGTAAACATCTCAGTCTGTCCATCCGCTGTTAAAACAATCGGCTTGGCTCCTGTGAAATCGTAACTTCCGTCCTCGTTTTTCTTCAGATCGCTCACCAGGTAGGCGGAGAATCCGGCTCCCTTTAAAAGCTCCGCATCCGTCTGTCCGTTATTCGCAGCTTTGATCAGCTGGAAGGGCTGTTTTTTTACTACTTCTGTAGAAGTTACCGTGCGCTCAATGGTTTTTACCAGATCCCCTTCATAGCTGCAGTCCAGATCATACTCCTTCGGGTCTGCCAGATAGCCCACCGGGGGCGTCAGCTCCTTCACATAGTATTTGCCCAGATAAAGTCCAGTGACTTCGGCGTTTCCCGCTTCATCCACCGTGAGGGTTGCCACCTGGGTTCCTTCCTTAAATAATACCCCGGTCTTCCCATCTGGATGCACAATATCTTCTCTGGCAAAAAGGCCGTAGACTGCTCCGGTAAAGACCGCGTCTCCCTGTGGCGTCCCGCCGGTTTCAGCGTCCTTTTTAATCAAGTGTATCGTCGCGTCTACCCGTTCATTAGAAAAAGTATGGGTAAAACTTACCGATGCTTCCTTATCATTTGTGTAAGCAAAAGAAAAGGTATAGATCTCCTCGCTGTTTCGCAGGTAGTTCGCCGGCGCCTGAAGCTCCTTGATGTAATAGTCAGATCCAATCGGCAGGTCAGCCGCGTAGGAAGCGCTTCCACCGGAACCTGTGGTCACCTTTTCGATTAAGGTATCTTTTTTTACCGCGACGGCTCCATCCGCTGTTTTAATGTCGCTTCCGGCATAGAGTCCGTAAATACCTCCGGCCAGTGGTACCTTCGTCTCCTGATCCTGTTTGGTAACGCTCACCGAGGCTTTCTGTCTGCTGTTCGTAAAAGTTACGCTTCCAGTCTGTACCGCTACGTTGGCGCCTGCGTATTCCAGCTTTACCGTCTTGCTCTCGCCCGTGCACACATAGTTCTCAGGCGCCTTTGTCTCCGTAATTGTGTAGCTTCCCAGGTACAGATTTTCCAGTACCGCGCTTCCATCTGCTCCGGTTGTCAGTGCTTCCTTCACAAGGGCCCCTTTGTTGTAAATCAGTTTTCCGCTGGCTGAGATAATATCTTCCGCAGCATACACGTTGTAGATTGCGCCTTTTAACCTCCTCTTTTCGTACCGGAACGTTACGCCGTTATCGGTCACATCCGCCCCGGTGAGAACCTCCCCCTCTTTATAAACCGTCAGGGCAGCTTTCTGCTCCTCATCAAACACCTCCTGTTTGACCGTTCCTCCTGCCACCAGCTCAATGTTATATGACTTGGTATCAAGCAGGTATCCGGCTGGAACATCGATTTCCTTTAAGTATACGGTTCCTGACGCCTGGTCAAGGGTTACGCTGGAAGCTCCTTTTTCATCCGTTGCCGGCATCTGGACAATCAGGTTTTTGCAGGCCTCATCGCTGTAGATCCCGTAAATTGCGCCAGCGATTGCCGTGTTGCTTCCTTTATCCTTCTTGATAATCTCTACTTTGGACTGTTCCACCCAGTTTACCTGGAATTCCACGTATTTCTCGGTCGTCACCCCTTCGCCAAATACCAGAGCCAGATCCTGCATGCCGCTTCCAGTGCTGATTTTATAGGCAGAATAATCTTTGGTGATGCTTCCTTTCATCCTGGTAGACCAGGAAGCTCCAACGTCTGAAGCCTGTGTAAGGGGCGCGGTTAAATAAAACACCGTGCCGCCGCTGATTTCCACGTCCGCTCCTGCCTTACTGGTTTCGCCGGTTGTCTGATTATGGAGTTTCACCCCGTCCGGCAGCTTCATGGTCACTTTTTGAAGTTCATCCGCCCGGAAGGTAATCTCCTTTGTCCTCTGGATCGTTCCGTCAATATAGGCAGTGGTGTTCGCGTCGGAAAACGACATATCCACATCAGGGATATCCGGCTGGGACATACAATAATTGTAAAGCTCCATAGCTAGGGACTGTCCGGTGGAATTCGCGCCGGAAAAAGCGTCCCCGCTTCCATTGGCATAGGCAACGGCAAGATGCGTAATGATAAACTGTTTGCCTGCGGAAAAATCCGGATGCTTTTCTGCAAAGAACCCGTTCTCCCCGGAAGCTTTCGTCCCATAATAGCAGACCTTTGCCAGCTGCCTTCCGTCGCTGAGGCGGGTGATCGTATAAGTGCCGTCCCCAGGGGAGCCTTTCGAGGGCTCCACACAATAGGCCGTAGCAGAAATATCGCCAAACTGTACCGTGTACTTATAGGTCACATAGGAACCAAGCCCATAATCCGCGTAATAGTATGCGCTTCCCCGTGTAACATTTACACTCTGGGTGGACCTTGCCGCCGTATTGACCGCCATAAAGGAGACGGTCTCCCCGGCATCCAGCGCAAGCAGATTGACTTCCTGCTCTACCGCCTGCTCCATGACCTCTCCCAAGGTAAGTCCGCTTTCCTCGTCATAAGTATCCTGCTCTGCTGCCGCTTCCAGCTCCTTATCCAGCTCTTCTTCTGAGAGGATCTCTGTTTCTGTTGCCGTCTCGCTCTCCGCTTCAGAATCTGGCATCCCTTCTGTTTCCGTCCTGGTCTCCTCCACAGGTGCCTGGGTCTCTTCGGTCTGGCCTTCCGTGATGCCCTCCGTACTCTCCGCTTCCGTTCCTGGTTCTGTTTCTGACTCTGCTTCAGATTCTGCTTCCGTGACAGGCGGCTCTGTCTGTGCTTCACTTTCCGCGGTTTCTTCCTGGGCTGGTTCTGTCGCTTCTGTCTGCCCTTCCGTCAGAATGTTTTCGCCGCCCTGTGCCTGATCCGCCTGGCCGGTTCCTTCTGTTTCAGCTGGTGTTTCCATTACAGGCTCTGTGCCTTCCGTAGGAAGCGCTTCTGTGTCAAAAATCCCGTTCGCATTTTCCGGGTCAGGCTCCGAGTCCGATTCCCCTTCTTCTGTTCCACCTGTATCCCCATCGTTTCCCATCTGGCCGCCGGCTCCTGATGTTTCAGACTCCCTGGGTGTTACGGTAATATTCCGCGCCACCAGATAGGCTTCTCCGCTTACGGGAGTTACTTGATAGACGCATTTATAAATGCCGGGAACCTGTACGTCAAACTTGGTGCCGTCTTCTGCTTCTGCCAATTTCAGCTCTGCTGTTTCCCCATCCTTCAGGTTCAGTCCTGTAAAATCCGTTCTGACGTCAAACGTTTCCCCCGCCGTAATCGTCAGAGCCAGATCCGGCGTTGCCTCTATCTCCGAAATAAGCTCCTCTTCGCTTTTCTGTGCCTCGGTTTCCGCCTGGGTCTCGATCCCGGCCTCCAGGTAGATTCCCTCTGTCTCGGCGGATGCTGCATAAGTTCCCGCTGGTAGGAGCGCAGAGCAGCACATAACAACAG
>DBFBJF010000191.1:0-8248 GCA_048203265.1 Candidatus Merdiplasma sp. | reverse complement strand
GAGTTCGGACAGGCCACCTATTTTACCGCCACCGATGGCAATCATGGCCGGGGCGTGGCGTGGGCCGCGGCGCGGCTGGGCCAGAAGGCGGTGGTGCTGATGCCGAAGGGAACCACGCAGACCAGGCTGAACAATATTCTGGCAGAGGGAGCCCAGGCCACTATTGAGGAGTACAATTATGACGAGTGTGTCCGCAGGGCCAATGAGATGGCAGGCAGGACAGAGCACGGAGTTATGGTGCAGGATACCGCCTGGGAGGGCTATGAGGAGATCCCTTCCTGGATCATGCAGGGGTACGGCACCATGGCCATGGAGGCGGACGAGCAGCTGGCGGAGTATGGCTGCGACCGGCCCACCCATGTGTTCATCCAGGCCGGAGTGGGATCCCTGGCAGGGGCTGTGCAGGGATATTTTGCCAACCGCTATCCGGACAATCCTCCCAAAGTGATCGTGGTGGAGGCGGATGCCGCCGCCTGCCTGTATAAGGGAGCCATGAAGGGGGACGGAAGCGTCCAGACGGTGGATGGCGACATGGATACGATTATGGCAGGTCTGGCCTGCGGAGAGCCCAACACCATCTCCTGGGACATCTTAAAGAATCATGCGGATACGTTTGCGGCAGTGCCGGACTGGGTGGCAGCCAAGGGAATGCGGATGCTGGCGGCGCCCATCAAAGGGGATGCGCCGGTGACCTCCGGGGAATCCGGAGCAGCGCCCTTCGGTGCCCTGGCCTGTATCATGACCATGGAGGAATATGGGGAGCTGAGGGAGCATCTGGGACTGAACCGGGATTCCAGAGTCCTGCTGTTCTCCACGGAGGGAGATACCGATCCCCAGCGTTATAAATCCATTGTCTGGGATGGAAAGCTGAGATAGTGCGATCAAACAGCGTTTCCTTAAGATAGCGCAGTAAGAACCATTTATATAAGGAAGGAGAGGAGCAAAATGGATTTTAACAGAATCAAAGAGGCGGCCCAGGGGTACGAGAAGGATATGACCGCTTTCCTGCGAGCCATTGTGAAAAACCCCGGGGAGAGCTGCGATGAGAAGGCCCATGTGGAGACCATTGCGGCGGAGATGAGAAAGCTGGGTTTTGATGAGGTAAAGATTGATCCCCAGGGCAATGTGATGGGATTTATGGGGGACGGCGACAAGATCATCGCCTTTGACGGACATATTGATACAGTGGGAATTGGCAATCCGGAGAACTGGTACTTTGACCCCTATGAGGGATATGAGACGGACACGGAGATCGGCGGCCGGGGCGTATCTGACCAGTGCGGCGGCGTGGTGTCTGCCGTTTACGGAGCCAAGATCATGAAGGAGCAGGGGCTGATCCCCCAGGGTTACAAGATTATGGTGGTGGGAACTGTCCAGGAGGAGGACTGCGATGGCCTCTGCTGGCAGTACATTATCCATGAGGACAAGATCCATCCGGAATTTGTGGTTTCCACAGAGCCCACCGACGGGGGCATCTACCGGGGACAGAGAGGACGCATGGAGATCCGGGTGGATGTAAAGGGTGTCTCCTGCCACGGTTCCGCGCCGGAGCGGGGAGACAATGCCATTTACAAGATGGCGGATATTCTCCAGGATGTGCGGGCATTGAACGAGAATGATGATGAGGATGGGACCGAGATCAAGGGACTGGTGAAGATGCTCAATCCCAAGTACAACAAGGACTGGGAGGAGGCGCGCTTCCTGGGCCGGGGCACGGTGACGGTTTCCCAGATTTTCTACACCTCCCCCAGCCGCTGCGCCGTGGCGGATTCCTGCGCTGTGTCCCTGGACCGGAGAATGACTTTCGGTGAGACCTGGGAGAGCTGTCTGGAAGAGATCCGTCAGCTGCCCAACGTGAAAAAGTACGGGGATGATGTGAAGGTGTCCATGTACAGTTACGACCGTCCCTCCTACACGGGATGTGTGTACGAGATTGAGTGTTACTTCCCCACCTGGGCGATCCCCAAGGATCACCGGGTGACCAGAGCTCTGGAGTCAGCCTACCGGGGACTGTACGGGGAGAAGCGCATTGGGGCTGCGGAGACGATTGAGATGCGCCAGTCCCGCCCCCTGACTGATAAATGGACCTTCTCCACCAACGGAGTGTCCATCATGGGAAGAAACGGGATCCCCTGCATCGGCTTCGGACCCGGTGCGGAGGCCCAGGCCCATGCGCCCAATGAGAAGACCTGGAAACAGGATCTGGTGACCTGCGCGGCGGTGTATGCGGCGCTGCCCGGCTCTTACTGTGAGGAGAAATAAGACTGATAATTCAGGAGGAATGGAAAGATGAAAACATTACAGGACTATATTGATAAGCTGAATTCATTAAACTTCAAGGACATGTACGAGGGAGACTTTTTCCTCACCTGGGAAAAAACGGATGAGGAGTTGGAGGCGGTGTTTACCCTGGCAGACGCCCTGCGCTTCATGCGGGAAAATAATATTTCCACCAAGGTATTTGAGAGCGGACTGGGAATCTCCATCTTCCGGGATAATTCCACCAGAACCCGGTTCTCCTTCGCTGCGGCCTGCAACCTGCTGGGCCTTCATCCCCAGGATCTGGACGAGGGAAAATCCCAGATTGCCCATGGCGAGACGGTGCGGGAGACTGCTAACATGGTTTCCTTTATGGCGGACGTGATCGGTATCCGGGACGATATGTACATCGGTAAAGGAAACAAATATATGCATGAGGTGGTGGATGCGGTGACCCAGGGCTATCAGGACGGCATTCTGGAGCAGAAGCCCACTCTGGTAAACCTGCAGTGCGATATTGACCATCCCACCCAGGTGATGGCGGATATGCTGCACATCATCCATGAGTTTGGCGGCGTGGAGAATCTGAAGGGAAAGAAACTGGCCATGACTTGGGCTTATTCTCCCTCCTACGGAAAACCCCTGTCTGTGCCCCAGGGTGTCATCGGACTGATGACCCGGTTTGGCATGGATGTGGTGCTTGCTCATCCGGAAGGATATGAGGTGTTCCCGGAGGTGGAAGAGGTGGCACGGGCCAACGCCGAAAAATCCGGCGGATCCTACACCAAGACCAACAGCATGGAAGAAGCCTTCAAGGATGCGGACATCGTATATCCCAAGAGCTGGGCTCCCTTTGCGGCCATGGAGAAGAGAACGGAGCTGTATGGAAACGGAGACTTTGACGGCATCAAAGAGCTGGAGAAGGAGCTGCTGGCCCAGAACGCCCAGCACAAGGACTGGACCTGCACTGAGGAGCTGATGAAGACCACAAAGGATGGAAAGGCTCTGTACCTGCACTGCCTGCCGGCGGACATCTCCGGCGTCAGCTGCCAGGAAGGCGAGGTGGAGGCCAGCGTATTTGACCGCTACCGCGATCCTCTGTACAAGGAGGCAAGCTACAAACCCTACATCATCGCAGCCATGATTTTCCTGGCAAAATTCCAGAATCCCGCTGAGATTCTGAAGAAACTGGAGGAGCAGTCCACACCCAGAGTGCTTCGCTGACGTTTTGCCTGTCCCCTCTGAAACGGGAGGCGGACAGGCTTTCCCTTTTTGGACCATTATGATAAAGACAGATCAGGAGGAAATAACATGTTAAAGTATGTAGATACCAAAAACGCACCTGCAGCCATCGGCCCCTATTCCCAGGGCATCATTGTAAACGGACTGGCCTTCTTCTCCGGCCAGATCCCCCTGTCCCCCCAGACCGGGGAGGTGGTGGGAAGCACCATCAAGGAGCAGGCGGAGCAGGTGATGAAGAATATCGCAGCGCTGCTGGAGAGCCAGGGCGCAGGATTTGAGGACGTGGTGAAGACCACCTGCTTTTTGGCGGACATGGGTGACTTTGCTCCCTTCAACGAAGTGTACGGCGCCTATTTCACCGGAAAGCCGGCCCGCTCCTGCGTGGCGGTGAAGGATCTTCCCAAGGGAGTGCTCTGCGAGGTGGAAGTGATCGCTGCCGTGGGGGATAAGTAAAAAGGAGAGAGGACAGATTGGGAGAGAAAAAACGTATTGTCATTGCACTGGGGGGAAACGCTCTGGGAAATACGCTGCCGGAGCAGATGGCTGCGGTGAAAATCACTTCCCGGGCCATCGTGGATCTGATTGAGGAGGGCTGCCAGGTGGTGGTCACCCACGGAAACGGTCCGCAGGTGGGAATGGTAAATAACGCCATGCTGGCTTTGACCCACGAGGACCCGAAACAGCCCAATACCCCGCTCTCCGTCTGCGTAGCCATGAGCCAGGCTTACATTGGCTATGACCTGCAGAACGCGCTGCGGGAGGAGCTGCTGAACCGGGGGATTGAAGACATTCCGGTGGCCACCATGATCACCCAGGTGCGGGTGGATCCGGAGGACCCGGCCTTCCGGCATCCCTCCAAGCCCATCGGCCGGTTCCTCACCCGGGAGCAGGCAAGGGAGATGGAGGAAAAGTACCAGTATGTGATGCGGGAGGACGCCGGAAGAGGATACCGCCGGGTAGTGGCCTCCCCCAGACCCCAGGAGATCGTGGAGATCGGAACCATCCGGAATATGGTGGACTCTGGGGATATGGTGATTGCCTGCGGCGGCGGGGGGATCCCTGTGGTCCGTCAGGGAAACCATCTGAAGGGCGCCAGCGCCGTGATCGATAAGGATTTTGCCAGCAGCCTGCTGGCCAGGGAGCTGGACGCGGATTTCCTGATTATCCTCACTGCGGTGGAAAAGGTAGCCATCCATTACGGAACGCCCCGGCAGCAGAATCTGGACCACATGACGGTGGCCCAGGCCAGGACTTATATGGAGGAGGGACAGTTTGCTCCCGGCTCCATGCTGCCCAAGGTACAGGCGGCGGTAGAGTTCGCCGAGTCAAAATCCGGGCGCCAGTCCCTGATTACACTGCTGGAAAAGGCCAGGGACGGGATCCTGGGACTGACGGGAACCAGAATCACGAAAGAATAGAGGAAAAAAGAGATGGAACCGATTCAAATTGAGCAGGAAGAAAAGTACGTAGATTACATTCTGGATGTGGCCTCCCGGCTGCTTTCCATTGACAGTCCCAGCGGCTGTACCCAGGATGCCGCCCGGTTTGTGGCGGACGAGTTTATCTCTCTGGGCTATCAGCCGGAGATGACGAAAAAAGGAGGAATCCTGGTGAGTCTGGGTGGTATGAACACCGGGGACGGCATCCTGCTGGAAGCCCATCTGGATACCCTGGGCGGCATGGTGGCCGAGGTGAAGGCCAACGGGCGGCTGAGGATCACCGGGATCGGCGGCATGAATCCCTCCAACGCGGAGGGGGAAAACTGCCGGGTTCTGACCCGCTTTCACGGAGTGTACGATGGAACCTTCCAGTTAAACAATGCCTCCATCCATGTGAACGGAAATTATAATACGGTGGAGCGGAATTTTGACAACATGGAAGTGGTGCTGGATGAGAGAACCGAGTCCAGGGAGGAGACCAGGAAACTGGGGATTGGCCCGGGGGATTTCGTCTGCTTTGATCCCCGCACACGAATCACAGAGAAGGGTTACATTAAGAGCCGGTTTTTAGATGACAAGCTGAGCGTGGGAATCTTGCTCGGTTTTGCGAAATATCTGCAGGAGGAGAATATCTGCCAGGATCGTGCCGTCTATGTGCATATTACGGTGTACGAGGAGGTGGGACACGGAGGCAGCGCCTCCGTACCGGAAGGGGTCAGCGAGGCCATTTCCGTGGATATGGGCTGTGTGGGAGACGGCCTTGACTGCCGGGAGCATCAGGTGTCTATCTGCGCTAAAGACAGCGGAGGACCTTATGACTATGAGGTGGTAAATGGCCTGATCGAGGCGGCCAGGAGAACAGGAGCCGACTACGCGGTGGACGTATATCCCCACTACGGCTCTGATGTGGAGGCCACATTGAAGGCAGGATACGACCTGCGCCACGGCCTCATCGGACCTGGCGTATACGCTTCCCATGGCTATGAGAGGAGCCACCGGGATGGAGTGAAAAACACCTGGAAGGTGCTCATCGGCTACTGTGGCCAGTCAGAATAGTTTTTGTTTCAGCTTAAGAGGGTGCTGTCTCAAAGTCTTCGATGTATTTTTGAAGCTTTGGGAAAGCGCCCTTATAAATTAGGGAGAGCAGCTTGTCCAGATGGCGCAGCGCAGTCTGCAGCTCCTCCTGGGTGATGAGATGATCCCGAAGCGCGTCCGCCAACTCGTCCAGATCCACCACCCGGACAAAGCCATCGGGATAGACGATGACGTCCGCCAGAAGATCCGTGAAGACGTAGGTTTCTGTGGTCTCATCGTAGGTATGGGAGATAATGTCACAGTACCAGCTGATCAGCTGGCCCTCGTGATCGTAAAACTTGCTGACCTTAAATCCCCTCTCCAGAAAATAGCAGGAATATCCATGATGCAGAGTCTTTTTGGGATGCAGCGTATTCCAGCGGGTGATGATAACTTCCTTGTCCCGATACAGAATCATATCGTCCTTCAGATAAACGCACTCTTCGGGAATGAGGCGTTTGCGGTACAGCTTGACGTTTTCCATGGATCTCCTCCTTTCGGATGTAGAGGATGACGGGCTGCGGCTTATGTGGGCGTTCCGCCCACAACAAAATGAAAATGCAGTCCTTAGCGAATAAATTCGCACGGTCGGCCTTTTCATTTTCTGCCGCGCGGAACTGGTGTTTTTAAGATTATACCAAAGTGGGGGGCAAAAGTCTACGAAATGATGAAAAACCGGTAGAAAGATGGGGGGAATTTTCAGGGAGAAAAAGGGGAAAAAATATGGAATGAATCATCCATACCTCTATGTTCTATGCTATAATTTTTCTGAACGATAAATCAAAGAGGGAGATGAGTTCAAATGAAAAAGAGAGGTATGTTGTTTTTTATTCTGGCCATGCTTTGGCTGGGAACGATCCATGTATTTGGGACGACGGTACTGCCCACCGATGTGGCGGAGGCGTCTGCCGGGTGTACCCTGCTGGGGATCCGGGGCAAATACATTGTTCAGATTCCCCAGGCGCTGCAGAGGATTAACGAGATCCGGAAAGAAGCCTGTGAGGAGGGGGTAATCAACCCAAGCACAGGAAAACCGCTGACCAGTTCCGACTATGTTCCGATCCGGTGGTCTTCTGATCTGGAATATATCGCCAGGATACGGGCGGCGGAGGCAAGCGTCACCATGGACCATACCAGGACCAACGGGGACAGCTGTTTTGCCATCACCAGTCCCCGGGGTGTTGACAGTTACGGAGAAGTGATCGCCTGGAACGGCACAGAAACCATGGTCAGCGGCATCAATCAATGGTATGAGGAAAAGGCAGACTGGGTCAAACAGAACTCCAATGCGGTGACGGGACATTATACTCAGATGATTGCCCCGGAAAACAGATACATTGGCCTGGGGACCTTCTGTTCCGACTCTGCTCTGTATTACAACACCACAGTGGGAGAGTTCTCCTACCAGACGGGCTTAAACGAGGCCCAGGGCAGAGGCTATTCAGACTGTGTCCAGATCCTGGAAGTTAATCGGGCGTATCTGGGCAGCAGCTATACCGTATCCGGCACCACATCAGGAAAACGGGGAGAGCGGGCACAGCTGGATCTGACCACAAGCGTTCGGATGACGGATTACTGGGGGAATACGGTTACCACCAATGGACTGATGGTGTTAAGCCCTGTCTCCTGGATCTCCTCCAATTCAGCGGTGGCTTCCGTCTCTTCCAGCGGTGTGGTGACCGCGAATCGATGTGGCACGGCGCAGATTACGGCCAGGGACGCCAGCGGACACAGCGGAACCGTTTCCTTCCGCGTGAATCACACTGCGGTGACTGACCCGGCAGTGGCCGCCACCTGTCTGAAAACAGGCAAAACCGCGGGCAGTCACTGTTCGGTTTGCGGGGAGATCCTGAAAGCGCAGAAGAGCGTTCCCAAGCGGAAACCCACCATAAAAGTGACGGCGTCCTCCCTGACCATGAAGGTAAAACAAAAAACCACCGGGTTCAAAGTGTGGGGATTGGGAGCCGGGGATTATGTCAAGTCGTGGAAGTCTAACAAGACCTCAGTGGTGAAGGTATCCGGGAAAGAAGACGGGACGTGCACCATTACGGCTCAGAAGAAAACCGGGTCGGCAAAGATCACCATCACGCTGGCCATGAAGCGTTTTGTCAAGTGCTATTTTGAGTTATTGACGCACAATCAAAGTGAAAGCGCGAAAGTGCAAAGCGCAAAGGGTCTGCACTTTGCGTTTTCAGCTTGCGGGTTCGGGCGGCTGCTTCTTCTTGATGAAGTTG
>DBFBJF010000190.1:0-4737 GCA_048203265.1 Candidatus Merdiplasma sp. | reverse complement strand
ATGAGGTACTGCCACAGATTTTGGAACTGTGGGGTGAGAACCTTGTGACGGATGTGACGTCAAAAAAAAGATTGGCAGAAGTGAGCGGGAAATGACCACGCCGCTGTTCCTTCTGCGAAGCGTGGAACTGGGGATTTCCATTCGGGATCTGGATCTGCTCACGATTGGGCTGATTCTGGATATGTGGACGGAAAAATCCAATGACGGCGTGAAATATAAGCGGCTTGCCACTCAGGAGGATTTCGATAAGTTTTAAGAAAGATTATAGGCTTGTGGGGAATGCAAACAACCGGATTATGCATTACGGTGTTCCATTCCCCATACACATAATTGATCTAATACTTCCATGAGAGAATGGCCTTTCTCAGAAAGAGAATATTCTACTTTAGGTGGGATTTGTGGATATACTTTGCGGATGATTAAATTGTCGGCTTCCAGTTCCTTTAGGTTCTGGCTAAGGGTTTTATCAGATACCTTCTTTAAATAACGCTGCATTTCATTGAAACGGACAGGCTCATATTCCATCAGACAGTAAAGAATGATAGGTTTATATTTTCCCGCTATCAGTGAAAGCGTGTAACTATAACCGGTATCTTCAAAATTTGCGTTTTCAATATCTTTTTTACTCATTTAACTTACCTCAAAGAAAGTACCTTACCTTCATGTGGGTACTTTTAATTGCTTCGGTGCTATGTTATCATAGATTTAGCCGGAAGGCAATAAAAACAGGAGGCTGATACGATGAGAAAAGATATTAAAACAACGGAAGCCATTTTCCCGATGCCTGTACTTATGGTGGCTACCTATAATGAAGATGGCAGTGTATCGTACCACGTCCAATTGGGAACTTCATCTCACAAAGTGGACATCAGGCTTTTCCAAACAGGAGGGTGGTCAAACGCTCCAGCGCCCGGTTCTTCCTGCGGTATGCGGAAGCCCGTTCAATCTGGAAATAGCCCTCGCTGTTATATTTGTTAATACCCATAGGCTGCACCTCCTTCTAATCCTTCTGATAAAACTCGCATTCGTATCCGTCCGCCCGCAGCTTCAACCCTTTCGCCCAGGGCGGCGTCTTGCCCATCTGTTCGCACACCGCAGAAAGCGACATCCGCCGGTCGGCCTCGATGATAATCTCATCATGCACATGGGCCACGATGGCGCAATTACGCAAAGTTCGCATGGCATAGCAGAGAATATCGCGGGCGGTACCCTGGACGATATTCTCCACAAACTTGGGACCATAGCTTTCCAGCCGTTCCCATTTCTTCGTCCCGCTCACACCCATGTAAGTTACCGACTCCCCGCCAAACTGGTTCTCGCCGATCCTCGGTTTCACGTAGGCGAGCCGCCGCCCGGAAGGAAGGGTAATAAAGAGCATGGCACTCCGATAATCAAAGCGGAATCCGTGTGTCTCCGTGGGGACTCTCTGCCTAATACAGTCCTTTACTGCCCGGTCTACATCCCACCAGAACTGCGTGATCATGGGATTGGAATCACGCCACGCATCTACCAGGGGCTGTAATTCCTCCTCGGCAAGTCCCATTTCCAGCGCACCCATGGATTTCAATGCACCCACCGAGCCGCCGTAGCCCAGGGCCAGTTCTGCGATTTTTCCTTTCTGCCGGAGATGCCCATTGACGCCATGCTTCTCCACCGGTACATGGAACATCTGGCTTGCCGATGCGCAGTAAATATCCCCACCATCCTCAAAGACCTTAAGCCGCCACCGCTCCCCGGCAAACCAGGCAATTACCCTGGCCTCGATTGCGGAGAAGTCCGCTACAACGAACTTCCTGCCATCCTGTGGCACAAATGCCGTGCGGATAAGCTGGGAAAGGGTATCCGGAATATCCTCATAAAGCATGGAAAGGGCTTCGTAATTACCGCTCCGCACCAGGGCTCGTGCCTGTGCCAAGTCCGGTATATGATTTTGGGGTAGATTTTGCAACTGGATCAGGCGGCCGGAGAACCGGCCGGTGCGGTTGGCCCCGTAAAACTGGAACATTCCATGCGCCCGGCTGTCTGCGCAGACCGCGTTCTCCATCGCCGTGTATTTCTTTACGCTGCTCTTGGCGAGCTGCTGCCGGAGTGAGAGAACCTCCCGCAGCGGCTCCGGCGCTGTCTTAACCAGCTCTGCCACCGCTTTCTTTCCCAAGGTATCCGTTTCCAGTCCGTGGTCAGCCAGCCACTGTTTCATCTGCTGTACGGAGTTTGGATTCTCTAATCCCGTCAACTCCTGCAAAGCATCCGTCAGCCGTTCACGGGAACGGGCATCCATGGCGATGGCCTGCCGGACCAGTTCCATATCCACGCCGATTCCCCGGTCATTGATCTCCTGGTCGAGATGGTATTCTTCCCAGATGGCATCCGGTACCGGAAAATTGGAGAGCCGTTTCTGTATCTGCATTTCCGTCTCCACATCCCGGAGGTTCTCTACTGCGGATACTTCCACGCCTTTCCCGTGCTTGTAATCCACAATATCGAGAGTACCGTCTGCGATGATGACGCAGTCGCCGGTTCCGAAGCCGTCTTTGACGAAACGGGAAAAGTCCAGCCGCTGCTCGATCAGCACCACCGGGTCTTTGCAGGTTTTCTTTGCGTCCTCCACCAGTTCCAGCACATAGGCCGCATAGTCCAAGGCACACTGTTCCATTTCTTCGTTGTAAAAGGAAAGGTTCTCCGTGGGGTCTGCGGCATCCATGCCAAGCGCGTGTTTTAGCTTGTATTCGCACAGGCTGTGGGCGTCCGTCCCTTCCTGGGCATATTCACTGCCCGTATCTTCATACTTCTCACAAAGCCTTGCGGAGGGCGGGCAGTTCAGCCACCGGTGGCTGGAGGAGGCGGAAAGCAATGCGTGGCCCAGGCCAGCCTCTCTTGTGCCTGCGGCACAATTCACCTTCTGTTTTCCCATCACAGTACCTCCGCTTCCGCAAGGAGCGCCGGGTACTCCGCCGGGTCAATGTCCGACAGCTTATCCGCACCGTGCTTGATCAGGAGCGCCTTTACCTCTGCCGTATGGCCGGCACGGGACTTCTCTGCCAGAGCCGCCCGCACCTGTTCCAGGGACAGCGGCTTTGACTTTGGCTTCTCCACAGGTGTCTCCTCTTTCTTCGCGGCAGTTTCCTTTTCCGGTTCCTGAGCCGGCCTTTCCTCCGTGGTTTGATCCGGCTGTTCCTGCCCGCCCTGTGCTACAGCGTCCGCCACTGCCTGCAGACTGTCTGCCAGGGAACGGAGATCGGATACCACATCCAGAAGAAGTTTCATCTTACTCATGCGCCAGCCCTCCTTCCGCTATCTCCCGGATCGAGAGTTCCTCCACGGAACTGCCCGGAACGATGACCGTCAGCCTGACCTTGTCACCCAGCAGGAAACGCATGAACCGCTCCCGCACAGAGACATTCCGTACACTGACCGCGCCGCTGTTCACAGGCTTTTTTGAAACACGGATCTGTAATGTGTGTTTCATCTCATCACCTCTGCTTTCTGAAGGACGGTATCGGGATGTCCTTCAACATACGGAGATTGGAAGGCTGTTTTGAGGGGGTATCTCAGAAATATTTCAAAAACTTTTTTCTGGCCCCTTCGATGGATTCCCGGATGGACTTGATATCCTTGCCCTCCCTGCGGGCGATCTCCCGAAGGGATACCCCTTCGGCCAGCATCAGCAGCCTGCGCCGCTGTACTTCCGAGAGCTGCTCGAACGCCTTTTTGATCCGCTGGTTTTCAAGCTGCAGAAAAAGTTCTGTCTCTGGAGTACTGCCGTCCGCATAATCCTCGCCTTCATATTCCGCCGCATCCAGGGAATAGCAGTGATACCGCTCCTTCCGATCCTGATTGCTTTCCTCCCGTCTGGAATCCAGAATCAAGTTTCCGATTTCTTCTCTGACCTCTACGTCAGAGGTCTCACCATTTGCAAATGTGTAATTGATTTTCAATTTACCGTTCTCCTTTCGGAGCCCGGCAAGCGGCACCTCCGCCGCTAAAACGAAAAAAAGAGCCTGACAAGCAGCACAAAAGTGCCGCTTGCCAGGCTCAATATCCCATCTGTCTTTCTTTCAAGACAGCGTGATGAAGGGGCAACCACAGATGATGGAATGAAATCACCCCTTCGTGCATCATGCTCAAACAAACGCCGCACCGGTTTCCCGGCTTCGCTGTCCGTTGCCCGCCCGTCATATACATTCCTTATGAGAGCTGTTGTATTGCCGCAGCTATCCGGTAAGTCCCGGAAACCTGCCCGGAACATTCGGTGGTAGCTATTCAGTTTTGATGATCCCGACCTCCGCGCCGCAGTGCCCGCACTTCATATATAAATCGGGATACCGGCCCTTATGGGGGATCTTGGTTTGTGTCTTTGTACCCTTTACTGCGTCCAGCAGTTTCCACCCGCATTTCGGGCAATACACTGGACGCAATTTATCTCTTACGTCATTTCCTTCCGCCTCCTTCTTGCTTGGGCGCAAACCTCAACACTCCTTTCCGCCAGAGCCGATCCGGCTGCCGGGGAGCGGGCCTGCAATCTGTGCGCAGCTATTCCTCCACAATGTCCGTGAGCCAATGCGCCACCGGTCTGGAAAGAAGCCGCGCGTTGAGGTATGCCATCTCTAAGGTGAGGCAGGTATTCCCCAAGTAATACCCGTCCATGATCGTGAGGGTCATGGCAAGGTCTGGCTGCTCCATATCGGTCAGGCAGATCGGCAGCAAGTATTGCACCCGGCCCTGATACCCCTGCGGAAC
>DBFBJF010000189.1:0-9236 GCA_048203265.1 Candidatus Merdiplasma sp. | reverse complement strand
TCTTTGTGGTGCCCCAAAGCCCGGAGACACTGGCGGATGTGGTGCGCTTCTGCCGGGAGAGGGGAATCCCTTTTTACCTGGTGGGAAACGGCAGCAATCTGCTGGTGGGAGACGGCGGATACCGGGGGGTGATCATCCAGGTTTATAAAAATCTGAATCAGATCAGCGCCCGGGGAGAGCGGATCCGGGCACAGGCCGGGGCCATGCTCTCCGTTATCGCCAGAAAAGCGCTGGAACACTCCCTGACAGGCTTTGAGTTCGCGGCAGGCATCCCGGGCACCCTGGGCGGCGCCGTGGTGATGAACGCCGGAGCTTACGGCGGCGAGATGAAGGATGTGCTTTATACGGCCAGGGTGCTGACAAAACAGGGGGAGATCAGGGAAATCCCGGCGGATAGGATGGAGATGGGATACCGCACCAGCCTGGTCCAGAAAAACGGGGATATTGTGCTGGAGGCGGAGCTTGCGCTTGCGGCGGGGGAACCGGACCGCATCAGGGCGCGTATGGAGGAGCTGCGGGAAAAGCGGACTTCCAAACAACCTCTGGATATGCCCAGTGCGGGCAGCACTTTTAAGCGGCCGGAAGGATACTTTGCGGGCAAGCTGATTATGGACGCCGGGCTGAGAGGCTTTTGCGTGGGAGGAGCCCAGGTTTCCGAGAAACACTGCGGTTTTGTGATAAACACCGGGGATGCCACGGCAGCCGAGGTGAGGGAACTGATGAATCAGGTGATCTGCCGGGTGGAGGAGAAGTTCGGGGTCCGGCTGGAACCTGAGGTTAAGATGTTGGGAGAGTTTTAGTATGCGTTTTGTGATCGTGACCGGAATGTCCGGAGCGGGGAAGAGCACAGCCCTGAAGATGCTGGAGGATGCGGGGTATTTCTGTGTGGATAACCTTCCCGTTCCTCTGGTGGACAAGTTTGCGGAGCTGGCCTCGGGCAAGGACCAGGAGTACAGTAAAGTGGCACTGGGGCTGGACGTGCGCAGCATCCATGAGCCCAGGCTGCTGGAACACCTGCTGGATTTGTTGGATGCGGGGGGCTATGCCCATGAGATCCTGTTTCTGGAGGCGGGGACGCCCACCCTGGTAAAACGCTACAAGGAGACGAGACGCAGCCATCCCCTTTCCAGGGACGGCCGGATCAGCGAGGGCATCGCCAGGGAACGCCAGATTTTGGCGCCGATCAAGGAGCGGGCGGATTATATCATTGACACTAGCCAGCTGCTCACCAGGGATCTGCGCGGGGAACTGGACAAGATCTTTGTGCAGCAGCAGGAATATAAAAATCTGTTTGTCACGGTACTGTCCTTCGGCTTTAAGTTCGGCATTCCGGCGGACGCGGATCTGGTCTTTGATGTGCGTTTCCTTCCAAATCCCTATTATGTGGATGAGCTGAAGACAAAGACGGGGAATGATCCCCAGGTGCAGGCCTATGTGATGAGTTCTCCGGCCGCGGGGGTTTTTGTGGAGAAGCTGACAGATCTGATTGATTTTCTCCTGCCCAACTATATCGCTGAGGGAAAGACCCAGCTGGTGATTGGGCTGGGATGTACCGGCGGAAAGCACCGGTCGGTTACCATGGCAAACAAACTGTTTGACTATCTGGATAAGAAAAAAGAGTACGGTATCAGAATAGAACATCGGGATATTGCCCGGTAAGGGGTGATCGATTGTCTTTTTCAAGTGAAATAAAGGAGGAGCTGTCCCTTCACGCTGACAGCGCCAGACATTGCCAGATTGCGGAGACTGCGGCCATCATCAGTATGTGCGGCCGCGTCTCCATTTCTACGCGGGACCGGGTATTCGTAAAGATACAGACGGAGAGTCTGTATGTGGCCAGAACCTGGTTCCGTCTGCTGAAAAAAACCTTTGGCATCACGGGGGAAGTGTCCGTGAAAATCCACGGGGTCCGGGGCCAAAACCGGACGTACGGGGTGGGAGTGAGAGATCACCGGGACGCCCTGCGGGTTCTGGAGGCCACCAGGCTGATTACGCCCACTCTGGAGGTGGCGGAGAACCTGTCCCTGGTGGACAATCTGATTGTACAGAAGTCCTGCTGCCGCAGGGCTTTTATCCGGGGGGCCTTTCTGGTGGCGGGATCCATCAGCGACCCCAGAAAATTTTATCATTTTGAGATTGTCTGCGCCACCAGGCCCAAGGCTATCCAGCTGCAGGAGATGATCCGCTCCTTTGAGCTGGACGCCAAGATCGTGGAGCGCAAGGGCCACTTTGTGGTGTACCTCAAGGAGGGAGACCAGATTGTGGACATTCTGAATGTGATGGGGGCCCACAACGGGCTGATGAATCTGGAAAACATCCGGATTCTGCGCCAGATGCGCAATTCCGTGAACCGGAAGGTAAACTGTGAGACGGCCAACATTCATAAGACGGTCAGTGCGGCGGTGAAGCAGATTGAGGACATCGAATATCTGCAGGCCCACATGGGACTGGATAAGCTGCCGGAGAATCTGGCCCAGGCCGCCAGGCTCCGGCTGGAACAGCCCGAGGCAACCCTAAAAGAGCTGGGAATGATGCTGACTCCCGCGGTGGGAAAGTCGGGAATGAATCACCGGCTGCGAAAGCTCAGCGAGATGGCGGAGAAGATGAGAGGAACCGATAAGACATGAATATTTTAACTGCGGAACAGATCACAAAGTCCTATACAGACCGGAAACTGCTGGATCGGGTATCCTTCTCCCTGCAGGAGGGGGAAAAGGTGGGGGTAATCGGCATCAATGGAACTGGGAAGACCACTCTGTTAAAGATACTCGCCGGGCTGGAGGAACCGGATGAGGGGGAGGTAGTTCGGGCAAACCATGTGATTGTCCGGTATCTTCCCCAGGATCCCCAGTTTCCGCCCCAGGACACTGTGCTGGAGTGCGCCCTGAGAGGCCGCCGCTCCCATGAGGAGGCCTGGGATATGGAGGGGGAGGCCAAGGCCATGCTGACCCGGTTGGGGCTTCCCGATTACGGGCAGAAGACGGGGGAGCTCTCCGGCGGACAGAGAAAACGACTGGCCCTGGCCTGCGTGCTGCTTTCCTCCGGGGACATTCTGGTTCTGGATGAGCCCACCAATCACTTAGATAATGAGATGGCGGACTGGCTGGAGCAGTACCTGAAGAACTGGCGGGGCACGCTGGTGATGGTGACCCATGACCGCTATTTCCTGGACAGCGTGTGCAGCCGCATTGTGGAGATCGACAAGGGACAGCTGTACAGCTATCAGACCAATTACTCCGGTTTTCTGGAACTGAAGGCCCAGCGGGAGGAGATGGCCCAGGCCACAGAGCGAAAGCGCCAGTCCATCCTGCGGGTGGAGCTGGAGTGGATGCAGCGGGGCGCCAGAGCCCGCTCCACCAAGCAGAAGGCCCACATTCAGCGGTATGAGCAGCTGAAAGCCCAGAGCGCTCCAGTGACGGACCGGCAGGTGGAGATCAGCTCCGTATCCTCACGGCTGGGAAAAACTACGGTGGAGCTGACCGATTTGTCCAAGCGCTTCGGCGACAGGCTGTTGTTCGAGGACTTTTCCTATATTTTCCTGAAAAATGACCGGGTGGGATTTGTGGGAAGCAACGGCTGCGGAAAGACCACCCTGATGAGGATCATCGCCGGGTTGGAGCAGCCGGACACGGGCCAGGTAAAGGTGGGGGAGACGGTGAAGATCGGCTACTACGCCCAGGAGCTCTCCTTCATGGATCCCACCGTGCGGGTGATCGACTATATCCGGGACACGGCGGAGTATGTGCGCACCAAGGAGGGACTGGTGTCTGCCAGCAAGATGCTGGAGCGCTTTCTCTTCCCCGACCATCTGCAGTACGGCCTCATCGGCAAGCTCTCCGGCGGGGAGCGCAGGCGGCTGAATCTTCTGCGGGTGCTGATGGAGGCCCCCAATGTGCTGATCCTGGACGAGCCCACCAATGATCTGGACATCATCACCATGGCTCTTCTGGAGGACTATCTGGACAGCTATGAGGGAATTGTCATCGCTGTATCCCATGACCGGTATTTCCTGGATCGGGTGGTCCGAAGAATCTTCGCCTTTGAGGATCAGAAACTGCGCCAGTACGAGGGCGGCTATACGGACTACGCCAGGAAAAAGTCCTGGGAAGAGCAGGAGAGCGGCACCTCCCAGAGTAAAAACGGCGGAAAGGGAGGGCCGGGACAGTCCCAGGGGGGAAAGGCCGGAAAGCCCAAGGGCCCCCGCAAGCTGAAATTTACCTGGCAGGAGCAGCGGGATTACGAGACCATCGAGGGCGAGATCCAGGATCTGGAGGAGAAGATCGCAGGACTGGAGGAGGCCATGAACCAGGCGGCCAGCGACTTCGTAAAGCTGGCGGAGCTGACCGGGGAGAAAAATGAGTTGGAGGCTGCTCTGGAGAAGAAGATGGAGCGCTGGATGTATCTGGAGGATCTGGAGGAAAAAATCCGCCGGCAGGAGGAGTGAGTGGTTAGAAGAATGGCATATTTACAAGATTTGGGCAAACAGGTATAATAGTCAGGAATTATACCTGTTCTTCGTGTTGCATAAACATAAAGAGTAATAATAGAAAGAGAGGTAATGGATGGCGGATTTGATCCTGGATTGCATCATTGATACCCTAAAAACCCTTCCCTTTTTGTTTTTGACCTATCTGTTGATGGAGTACATCGAACACCGGACCAGCGAGAAGACAAAGGGCATGATCCGGAGGGCCGGAAAATGGGGCCCGCTCTTTGGAGGTGTGCTGGGACTCATTCCCCAATGCGGATTTTCCGCGGCGGCGGCGGGCTTCTTTTCCGGCAGAGTGATCACCCTGGGAACTCTGCTGGCTGTCTTTTTGTCCACCTCCGATGAGATGCTGCCTATTTTGCTGTCCAGCCAGGTGCCTCTTAGCACCATCGGGGAAATTCTGGCCATGAAGGCGGTCATCGGTATTTTGGCGGGATTTCTGGCGGACTTTGTGTTCCGCAAATACAACCAGAGAAAGATCGGCTCCAGAATTCACGATATTTGTATGCAGGAGCACTGTGACTGTGAGCACAGCATTGTAAAATCGGCCCTGCGCCATACGGTGAACATTGCCCTGTTCCTTCTGGTGGTGACGCTGGCTTTGAATATCATCATTGCCCTGATCGGCGAGGACCAGCTGGGCAATCTGATTTTGAACTGGCCGGTGGTGGGAGAGCTGCTGGCGGGAGTCATCGGACTGATCCCCAACTGCGCGGCCTCCGTGGTGATTACCACCCTGTACATGGAGGGAGCCATGAGCCTGGGAGCCATGATGGCGGGGCTGCTGGTGGGTGCCGGAGTGGGCCTTCTGGTGCTGTTTCGCACCAATAAAAACCTGAAGGAAAACCTGAAAATCACGGCCATGCTGTATGTGATGGGAGTTGTGGGAGGCATTCTGGTTAATGCAGTGACCGGACTGCTGGGATAGCAGGAACATGCTCTTCATCTGACGGAGTACGGCAGGCTGAACAAAGGAAGCGCTGATTAAATCTGCGTTTCCAAAAATAGGAAAGAACCGAGGTAAGAAAAATGGATTACATGATCAGAGCGACAGCCGGGAATAATCAGATCAGGGCCTTTGCGGCCACCGCCAGGGAAACCGTGGAGGCGGCCCGGAAGTTTCACAACACAAGCCCGGTGGCCACAGCGGCCCTGGGAAGGCTGCTGGTGGGCGGAGCCATGATGGGCTGGATGATGAAGGGGGAGAAGGACATTCTCACCCTGCAGGTAAAGGGGGACGGGCCTTTGGGCGGAATCACCGTGACTGCGGATTCCGCCGGGCATGTGAAGGGATATGTGAACAACCCCCAGGTACTGCTCCACGCCAACGAGCGGGGAAAGCTGGACGTGTCCGGCGCAGTGGGAAATGGAATGCTGCAGGTCATTAAAGATATGGGCATGAAGGAACCCTATGTGGGAAGCTGCCAGCTTCAGACTGGGGAGATCGCGGAGGATCTGACCTACTATTTTGCAGTATCCGAGCAGGTGCCCTCCTCGGTGGGACTAGGGGTTCTGATGGAGAAGGACAATACGGTGCGCCAGGCAGGCGGTTTTATCATTCAGCTGATGCCCTTTACCCCCGATGAGATGATCGACAGGCTGGAGGCTAAGCTGGCGGGGATGAGTCCCGTGACCGCCATGCTGGACCGGGGGATGACCCCGGAACAGATTCTGGAGGAACTTCTGGGAGAGTTCGGGTTGGAACTGAACGAGAAGAAGGAGATGGCCTATCGCTGTGACTGCTCCAGGGAGCGGATCAGCCGGGCTCTGATCAGTATCGGAAAGAAAGATCTGCAGGAGATGATCGATGATGGAGAACCCATCGAGGTAAACTGCCATTTCTGCAATAAAAATTATGAGTTCACCGTGGAGGAACTGCAGAAACTTTTAACTTTGGGAAAACGCTGATTAAAGCGTTTCCTGCGCCGGATTTGCAGCAGCGGCGCAGTGCCGGAAAGAGAAAGGAACGCGTATGAGAGACGGATTTATCAAGGTGGCTGCCCTGACACCCAAGATCAAGGTGGCGGACTGTATCTACAACGGAGAGGCGATCTGTGCCATGCTGGAGGAGGCCTGCCAGGCCGGGGCGAAGATTCTGGTATTCCCGGAGCTTTGCATCACCGGCTACACCTGCCAGGATCTGTTTTGGCAGGAAAAGCTGCTCTTCCAGGCTAAGGAGGCACTGAAGAAGATTGTGGCCTGCACAGCAGGGAAGCATATCCTGGTTTTTGTGGGGCTGCCCTGGGAGCGGGAGGGAAAGCTCTACAATGTGGCTGCGGCCTGCTCTGCGGGCAGGCTGCTGGGTCTGGTGCCGAAGCGGTATCTGCCCAATTACAATGAATTTTACGAGGCCAGGCATTTCTGCCCGGGAACGGGCGAGGTGACTTTGGAGGAATTTGAGGGACAGACGGTGCCCTTTGGCATGAATCAGCTCTTTGTGTGGCAGCCGGGGGATCTGGCGGTGGCCGTGGAGCTGTGCGAGGATCTGTGGGTGCCCAATCCGCCCAGCACGGGACACGCCATGGCCGGTGCCAATGTGATTGTAAACCTGTCTGCCAGTGACGAGGTGACGGGAAAGAGTGATTACCGCAGAGCCCTTGTGAACAGCCAGTCCGCCAGACTGATCTGCGGTTACATTTATGCCAGCGCGGGAGAGGGGGAATCCTCCCAGGATCTGGTCTTTGGCGGCCATAATCTGATTGCGGAGAACGGAAGCATTCTGGGGGAATCCCCCCGGTTCTCCACTGGAATTCTCTATGGAGAGTTGGATGTGCGCAGGCTGCGGGCGGAGCGGCGCAGAATGACCACCTACGAGAGCGGCGGAGGGGCCTACGTGCGCACTGCTTTCCAGCTGGACTGGGAGGAGACGAAGCTCACCAGAAAATTTGACCCGAAACCTTTTGTTCCCTCCGGCAAGGAGGACCGGGAGCGCCGCTGCCAGGAGATTCTCACCATTCAGGCCATGGGGCTGAAAAAGAGGCTGGAGCACACGGGATGCCGCCACATTGTGGTGGGGATCTCCGGAGGACTGGATTCCACCCTGGCCCTTCTGGTGATGGTGAAGGCCATGGACATGGCAGGACTTCCTAGGGAAAATATCACGGCGGTGACCATGCCCTGCTTCGGCACCACCAGCCGTACCTACCACAACGCCTGCCTGATGACCAGAACCCTGGGCTGCACTCTGAGGGAGGTGAACATCCGGGAGGCGGTCAATATCCATTTCCGGGATATTGACCATGACCCCAAAGTGCAGGATGTGACCTATGAGAACTGCCAGGCCAGGGAGCGCACCCAGGTGCTGATGGACATTGCCAACCAGCTGGGCGGCATGGTGATCGGCACAGGAGATATGTCGGAGCTGGCTCTGGGATGGGCCACCTACAACGGCGACCATATGTCCATGTATGGGGTGAACTGCTCCGTGCCCAAAACCCTGGTCCGCCATCTGGTGCGCTACTACGCGGATACCTGCGAAGATGAAAAGCTGAGCAGCGTGCTCCTTGACGTGTTGGACACTCCGGTGAGTCCGGAGCTGCTGCCGCCCAAGGACGGGGAGATCGCCCAGAAGACTGAGGATCTGGTGGGTCCCTATGAGCTTCATGATTTCTTCCTTTATTACATGCTGCGCTTTGGCTTCTCCCCCCTTAAGATTTACCGGGTGGCCAGGCTGGCCTTTGCCGGTGTCTACGAGGATGAGTTTATCCTGAAGTGGCTGAAGACCTTCTACTGGAGATTTTTCGCCCAGCAGTTTAAGCGCTCCTGTGTGCCCGACGGGCCCAAGGTGGGTTCTGTGGCCCTCTCTCCCAGAGGAGATCTGCGGATGCCCAGCGACGCCTGCGTGAGAATCTGGCGGGAAGAACTGGATCAGATGTGAATGGGTGAGGCGGATATGAGCAAGCGGGAACTGGTGGTCGGCGGAATCAAGATCGAGGTGACGAAAAAGAAAAATATGAGGAACCTGCGCATCCGGGTCAGGCCGCCGGAGGGGAAAGTGCTGGTCAGCGTCCCGGCGGGAACCAGGGACCAGGAAATCCGGCGGTTTGTGGAGCAAAAATCCGATTGGATCATGGAAGCCAGAGCCAGGGTGCTGGAGATGGAGCAGAGAAACCGGCGGGAATACGTTTCCGGTGAAGTGTATCCGCTTTGGGGAGAGCCCTACGTCCTGCAGGTGGTTTCCGGGGCCGGGCGCTCCGGGGTGAGACTGGAGGGGAACCAGATCATCATGACGGTGCCCCAGGGATGCGATGCCGGCACAAGGGAGAGAACCCTCCTGGCATGGTATCGCCGACAGCTGCGGGAGGCGCTTGCCCTGACTGCGGAAAAATGTGAGGAGAAAACCGGACTGAGGGCGCAGGAGTACCGGATCAAAAACATGAAGACAAGATGGGGAACCTGCAATATTGAAAAAAGGCGGATCTGGATCAGTCTCCAGCTCGCCGCAAAGCCTGCGGAATGTCTCAGCTACGTGGTGATTCATGAGCTGACACATTTGCTGGAGAGAAATCATACGCGCCGGTTTTACGGGCTGCTGGAGGGCTTCTGCCCGGACTGGAGAAGGGCGGAGGAGCTGCTGAAAAAATCATAAATTTTTTTTGATAAAAACTTGACAAGCAAATGGAAATCTGATATAGTAATCATCGTTAAGAGGTTTTGATTGCTGACGGAGTTAACGTGGAGCACCACGGGGTAATCAAAATAATAGGAAGTCGACCGTCTGGGCAGCGTTTGAATACAAATGTTGCCC
>DBFBJF010000188.1:0-3022 GCA_048203265.1 Candidatus Merdiplasma sp. | reverse complement strand
CTGCCGGACCAGCTGCTCCAGATCAATAGTGTGGTGAGAAATTTTACTCTGTATGAGATTGGGGGGAGGATTTGCAGCGCTATGCCGCTTCTGATGATCCTATATTCGTTTTTATCACTGGTTCTGGTTCCAGTTGTGTATCTGACTTACCGCAGGAAGCAGGTGTACTGAGAATGGAAAGGGAAGGGGCCATGTATGTGAAAGAAAATAAAAAACGGGAATAAGATCACTTCCAGGTAATAATTGACAGAAAGAATTCCATCCCGTATAATATTGCTAAACGGACGAGGGCGTCTGATATGAAAAGTATCAGATGCCTCTTTGATTCTGACTGGGACATTTCCATGTCGGGACAGAAGCGCGCGCTCCGGGAGGAGGAAGGAGAGATTACGGTGAAAAAGGCGCTGTTTTTGGGAATTCTGGGTTCATTTTTCTTTGCGTTTACCTTTGTGTTAAACAGGAGCATGAATCTGGCGGGAGGAAGCTGGCTGTGGAGTGCCTCCCTGCGGTATCTGTTTACGCTGCCACTGATGTTCGTGATATTAATCAGAGGAAGAGCTTACAGGCCGGTCATGGCGGAAATAAAGAGGCGGCCGGGGCCCTGGCTTGTGTGGAGCCTGGTGGGATTTGGCCTGTTCTACGTTCCCATGTCCCTGGCCTCCACCTACGCGGAGAGCTGGTTTACGGCGGCGGTGTGGCAGTTTACCATTGTGGCGGGCGTACTGCTGACTCCTCTGTTTGGGAAGAAGATTCCGGTGAGGAATCTTCTGCTCTCCTGCGTGATCCTTTGCGGCATTGCCATTATGCAGATCCCCAGGGTGGGGCAGGAGAGCGGCGGAAATCTGGTGATACCGGTGGCGCTGATTGCCGTGGCTGCCTTTGCCTATCCGCTCGGAAACCGGAAAATGATGGAAATCTGTCCGGGAGATCTGAACACCTCCCAGCGCGTGTTCGGCATGACCCTCTGCAGTATGCCCTGCTGGATCCTGTGCGCCGGCCTGGCGGTGGTTCAGTCCGGCCCGCCCTCGGGAGGACAGCTGCTCCAGTCTTTCTGTGTTGCCCTTTTTTCCGGCGTGATTGCCACCATCCTGTTTTTTGGAGCCACTGATCTGGTGAGAAAGAATCCTCAGCAGTTGGCGGTGATTGAGGCCACCCAGGCGGGAGAAGTGCTCTTTACCCTCCTTCTGGGGGTGGTATTTTTCCACGATCAGGCGCCGGAACCGGTGGCGCTGGCCGGGATTGGGCTGGTGGTGCTGGGAATGATCGCGAACAGTCTGGCCTCTGCAAACCCACAGGGGGAGGCGGATGTTTCAAAGATAAATAGAAAGGTATGCGGAAGATGAAGAAAACTGACAGCAGTTACATCAATTATGTTCAGATCTTAGAGCGGGAACTGATACCTGCCATGGGCTGCACGGAACCCATCGCCTTGGCTTATGCGGCGGCGAAGGCCAGAGAGGTGCTGGGAAGGCTGCCTGACCGGGTGCAGGTGTGGGCCAGCGGGAGCATCATCAAAAATATTAATTCCGTGATTGTGCCAAACACCGGACACCTGAAGGGAATTCCGGCGGCGGCCGCCGCCGGAATTGTGGCGGGAGATCCGGCAAAGGAGCTGGAAGTCATTGCCAATGTGAGCAGCAGTCAGCTGGAGGAGATCCGGAAATTCCTGGATACCGCTGAGTTTGAGGTGAAGGCCGCGGAGGGAGAAAAGATTTTTGACATCACGGTGACCGTGTGGGAAGGACAGGACTATGCCGCCGTGCAGATTGAGGATTATCACACCAATGTGGTGAAAATTGAGCGCAGTCATGAGATTCTGTGGCAGAAAGCGGTAAGCAAAGAAGGAGAAAGGGGAGAGCCAGACGCGGATATGCTGAGTGTGGCGGGCATCTGGGACTTTGTTCATACAGTTTCCCTGGAGGAGGTAAAACCGCTGCTGGACCGTCAGATTACCTGCAACATGGCCATCGCCCGGGAGGGGCTGCGGGGCGATTATGGAGCCAACATCGGAAAAACACTGCTTCAGATGGACGGAGACAATGTGAAGACCAGAGCCAAGGCCATGGCGGCAGCGGCCTCAGACGCCAGGATGAACGGCTGTGAGCTTCCGGTGATTATCAATTCCGGAAGCGGGAACCAGGGAATCACCGTGTCCGTTCCGGTGATCGTGTACGCCCAGCACCTGAAGGTTTCGGACGAACAAAAATACCGGGCGCTGCTGCTGTCCAACCTGCTGGCCATCCACCAGAAAACCGGCATCGGCCGGCTGTCCGCCTACTGCGGGGCTATCTGCGCCGGGGCAGCGGCCGGAGCGGGGATCGCCTATCTCCATGGGGGTACCTACAAGGAGATCTGTCACACGGTGGTCAATGCCCTGGCGGTGGTATCGGGCATGATCTGCGATGGGGCCAAGTCTTCCTGCGCTGCCAAGATCGCCGTGTCTGTGGAGGCCGGGATTATGGGCTATTTTATGTATCAGCAGGGCCAGGAGTTTTACGGCGGCGACGGCATTGTGGCCAAGGGAATCGAGAATACCATCCGCAATGTGGGGCGGCTTGGACGGGACGGAATGAGAGAGACCAATGAGGAGATTATCCGGATGATGACCGGCTGCTGAGGGGGCAGATACGGATCATCATGTGCCGAGAGGGCCGGAGGATCTGAAACTTCTAATATTTACCAGGATTTTACAGACTGCGGATTTTGCTTTTTACACGCCTTCTTTAGAATGAGTTCGTAATCATCCAGTGGTTGCAAAAAATGATTACGAGACAAAGAGAACAAATTTATTTCGGAGGAAAATGTGTATGAAAGCAAAGCAATTGGCGGCAACTCTGCTGGCGGCATCAACTGTTATGTCTTTTGCGGCAACAGGTGTACAGGCAGCGGAAACAGAGACAGCGAACGCACCGAAGTATGTATTTTTATTTATCGGTGACGTAATGAGCTATCCCCAGGTGCAGATGACAAATTACTATCTGAGCGCTACAGCCAATGCGGAGAACGCTGAGACAGTAACCGT
>DBFBJF010000187.1:0-5976 GCA_048203265.1 Candidatus Merdiplasma sp. | reverse complement strand
GCCGCAGGGACATGGATCGTTTCTTCCGATCTTCTTTCCCTTCACAATGGTATTCATCTTCTTCGCCTCGCGGTAAAGTTTCTTTCTGGTCTCCTCGTCAAAAATCTTTTCCCAGGCAGGAAGATTGTAGAGCCAGTCAGCCTTGGCATCCACCATGTTTTTGTAGAGCATCTCCTTGTCAAAGCCCAGATTTACCTGGGTATCCTCTGTCATCTCCTCGATGGGGTTTTTCTCCTTCAGGCTGTCGTTGATGCCATCCAGGAAGCCGGTCATGGTCTGCACGGAAATACCATACTTGTCGGCCAGCTCCTTCACGGTGCCCCGCACTACCTCATCGGGATTCTCCAGCAGCTGCTCATAAATTCCCTTCTCTGTGAGAAAATAATCGGACCAAAATTTTTGAAGCTGTTTCTTATCGGTTGTCTGAGAGTAAGCAACCTCTCTCCATTCCTGTAATAAAGCCATCTCATTACCATCCTTTGTTTCTTGATTTATGACCTACATAGCGCAAATCTGTGCTACATTATAACCCATTCCCCTGGATTTTTCAATCCCTCTGGCACAAAACCTAAGGAAACACGCGCAACCCCACTTTTCTAATCCCTGGCTTCCACCACCAGCAGCTTTCCGGCAAGAAAGCTGACTCTGGCCTGGGGCGCGGTGATCTCATTGCTCACCCCTCTGGTTCCCACAGTTCCCAGGGTAAAATCTTCCACCTGATATTTGAAGCCCTCCAGCTTCAGCCCGGTCACATCCCCTCCGTAAGCAAACAGGGAGACATACTTTCCCCACTGTTCCTCCCGTCTTACCGTGAAGCTGCCGTTTCGCAGATAAATCCGGTTTTTGGCATCCAGCAAATATCCATCAGCGCCTTGCTCCCGAATCAGCGCCAGGAGCTGGAGATTTCCCAGCAGGTGATCGATCCGGCCGCCCGTTCCTCCCAGAATCTCGATCCGCTCACACCCCTGCTCCATAGCCAGCTGGGCCGCCACCTCCGTGTCCGTCCAGTCTTTCTCCGGATTCAGCTTTTTTATGGTCACCCTGGGCTCAGCCCGGTAAGCCTCCAAAACGGAAGCGTCCGCCGAATCAAAGTCTCCTACAATATAGTCGGGCAGAATTCCGCAGTGTTTCAAAAAGAGCAGCCCTCTGTCTGCCGCGATCAGGCAGACCCCTTCTTCCTGCGCCAACCGTTTCTGCAGAAACGAGCGGGCAAAGTTCTCCTCCAGAACTCCCCCGCCCACAATGATTCCAAGTTTCATGATCCGATCTCCCCGTAACTTTCCATCACAGCCAGATATTTTTTCACCTGAGCCTCGATGTCTCCCTGAAATACCGCGGATCCAGCCACCAGAACGTTGGCGCCGGCTCTCAGAACCTCATGGATGGTGGAGTCATTGATTCCTCCGTCCACCTCAATATCCAGCGCTTTCCCCCGCTCGTCCGCCATCCTGCGCAGCGCGGCGATCTTCTCCGTCATCTCCGGAATATAGGTCTGACCTCCGAAACCGGGGTTAACTGTCATAATCAATACCATATCCACCTTCTGCCACAGATAGTCCATCACGGACAGCGGAGTGGCCGGGCACAGCGCCAGCCCCGCTCTGCATCCCCGGCGCCTGATCGCCGCCAGAGCGCTGTCCAGATGCCTGCAGGCCTCCGCGTGAATGGTAATAATGTCTGCTCCCAGTTTCGCAAACTCATCGATATATCGCTCCGGATCCTGCACCATCAGATGTACATCAAACACTTTGTCCGTGGCGCTGCGGATGCTGGAGATCACCGGCATTCCAAAGGAAATGCTGGGAACAAAAATTCCATCCATCACATCAATGTGAAGATACTGGGCGCCTGCCCGGTCCACCGTCCGGATGTTCTCACCCAGATTTTTAAAATCCGCTGATAAAATAGAAGGTGACAAAATATACATGGCTTTCTCCTTATGTCAATACCGTTTTTTATTTTTCAGCTCGTTCACCAGCTGACAGTAACTGTCATACCGAAGGCGGCTGATGGCGCCCTCCTCCAGGGCCTGCTTCACCCTACAGCCTGGCTCGCTCATGTGCATGCATCCTTGAAAGCGGCATTGGTCCGCATAGGGCGCAAATTCCGGAAAATATCTGCCCAGCTCCTCCCAGTCCAGATTCTCCAGGTACAGGGAGCTGAATCCGGGCGTGTCCAGAAAATAGGTGTCCTTCTCAATCCAGATCAGCTCCGTATGGCGGGTGGTATGACGTCCCCGGTCGATCTTCAGGCTGACCGAGCCTACTTCCATAGCCGCCTGGGGCTGAAGGTAGTTGGTCAGGGAAGATTTCCCCACGCCGGAGGGACCGGCCACCACCGTGGTCTTTCCCCGGAGCAGCTCCTTCATCCCCTCCAGTCCCTTTCTCTCCAGGACGCTGACAAACATAACCCGGCAGCCACATCCTCTGTAAATTTTCTCCAGCTGCTGTGTCTCCTCTCCGGAGACCAGATCCTGCTTGTTAAAACAGATGATCACCGGTACGTCCTGCTGATTCATGGTAATCAGGAAGCGGTCCAGCAGATTTAAATTGGGTTTGGGACTGACCATGGCAAACACTACCAAAGCCTGGTCCACATTGGCCGCCGCCGGACGGATCAGGGCATTCTTTCTGGGCAGGATCTCGTCCACGTTTCCCTCCCTGTCCTTCTCATCCAGCACGGAAATCTCCACATTGTCTCCCACCAGAGGCTTTTTCCCGTCCTTTCGAAAAATCCCCTTTGCTCTGCACTGGTATACCGCTCCATCCTGAGCATGAATATAATAGAATCCTCCGATTCCCTTAATGATTTTTCCCTGCATCAATTCACCTGATAAAAATTAATTCCATCATACTCGTAGGTGGCCGTCACCTGCCAGGTCTGGGGATCCAGCAGATACACATAGGCCTTCCCGGTGGTCACTCCCGCCTGCCCCTGCACGCCGCTGAGACTGTAGGGGAAGGTGGTGGTTCCCTCAAAAACAGTGGTCTGAACGCCGTTCTGCTCCAGCACAATCCGCACCGGCTGTCCATTGTATTCATCCGGCGTGTTCAGCGAATCACTGGTAGTCCATGTGCCTGAAGATGCGCTGGCATCGGAGGTGGTTCCCGAGGAACCTCCCTCTATGATAATATCCGGCTGAGAACTGCCCCCGCTGACCGTCAGAGTCACGGTGGTTCCCGTCTCCACGCTGGTGCCGCCCGCAATATCCTGGGAAATCACCAGTCCCTGGTCCACCTCCGAGCTCTCCACCTCCTTGGTATACACCACCAGTCCCAGATTGCTCAGGGTAGCGATGGCGTCCTCTGCATTGTGTCCTCTCACATCCACCACCTCCACCAGGGAGTTATCCTGTCCCTGGCTGACGTAGATGGTCACCGTATCCCCAGCGCTAACGCTGGATCCGGAGCCCGGATTTGTGGTGATCACATTGCCCGCCTGTACCGTATCGCTGTACCGGGTGTTATCTACCGTCACCAGCAGCCCCATTCCTGTGAGGGCTTCCTCCGCATCCTGCTGGGATACGTTGGTCAGAGAGGGAACCGTCAGCTGCTCCGTGCTTCCGGAGCTCAGCGTATATCCCACTGTCGTGTTCACCGCCACCGTGGTGTCCGCATCCACAGTCTGGCTGATCACCTGGCCCTTGGGATACTCGCTGGACGCACTCTCACCCACGTACCGGTAACCCAGTCCCCGATCGCGTAGAAGCTGCTGGGCCTCCGCCTCCGTTTTTCCCACCAGGTTGGGCACCACCGCAGTGTCCGCGGCCTGAGAAGTGGAGGTCGTGGTGGTCTCCGTCTGAGCGCTCTGCTGTCCCCCATTCTGGGAATCTCCAAAATGGAACAGCCCCAGAGCATTGGCGATCATGGCCAGCACCACGCAGCCCACAATCACAGCCGCCACAATGCTCACCACAGTGATCACCCGCTCTGTTCCCGTGCTCATTCCATCGTCCTGCTCACTCTGGCGCACGGAGCCGCCCCGGTATTTCTTTCTCGGCTGTGGCTCTTCCCTGTCGAAATCGTATTCCTCATCCAGGTCCTTTGACTCATCCGAGGGCGGATAGTTCATCCGTTCCTGGTACGCACCCGCATAGGAATTGCCCTGGTTATATCTCAGATCCTGATAGCCGCTGTTCTGATAGTAATTACCGCTGTAAGGGTTGGCTCTGTGATCCCCGGTCACATTGCCCTGCCCTGCAAACCGGTCAGCTGCCCCTGTGTTCAGCGTCTCGTTGTAGGAGGGCATAGAGCTGTTTTTGATCTGGCTGACCTCCTCCCTGGAGAGAAGCACCGTGTGGGCATTCTGATCCAGCTTCGGAATCTCCACAAAATCCCCGTTCGGATTCACCAGAGACTCCTTTAAATCCCGGATCAGCTCCGACATATTGCTGTAACGCCGGTCCGGGCTTTTCTGGGTACATTTCAGAATAATCTGTTCTGTACTGTGTGGGATCTCCGGCACCAGTTTACTGGGAGGCTGCATCTCCTCCTGCAGGTGCTTCAAGGCCACCGCCACTGTGCTGTCGCCGTTAAAAGGAACCCGCCCGGTGAGCATCTCGTACATGGTGATACCCATGGAATAAATATCACTCTTGGCATCACTGTAGCCGCCACGGGTCTGCTCCGGAGCGCTGTAATGCACTGATCCCATAACACTGGAATTGATGGTGTTGGAGGAGGCGGCCCTGGCAATGCCAAAATCTGCTACCTTCGCCTTTCCGTCCATGGAGATGATAATATTCTGAGGCTTCACGTCCCGGTGAATGATTCCGTTATTGTGGGCTGCCTCCAGCCCGGCGGCCACCTGAAGGGCAATACTGGTGGCCTCCCTTACCGTCAGCTTTCCTTTTTTGTTGATGTAAGCCTTCAGCGTAATTCCCTCCACCAGCTCCATCACGATGAAGTTAATCCCGTTCTCCTCCCCCACATCGTACACGTTCACAATGTTGGCATGGGCCAGTCCTGCCGCAGCCTGGGCCTCCACCCGGAATTTGGATACAAATGCCTTATCGTCCTTATACTCCGGCTTCAGCACCTTCACCGCCACAAACCGGTTAAGCTTATGGTCCTTCGCTTTATACACATCAGCCATTCCGCCGGAACCGATGCGGCTTATGATTTCATATCGGTTTTGAAGAAATGTCCCTACTCTTAACATAATTTATACCCCATTCACCGTTGTCTCTGCCAGAACCACTGATATGTTGTCCTTGCCCCCGTTCCGATTGGCCAGCGCCACCAGCTTGCGGGCAGCCTCCTCCAGAGAGGTTTCCCGCTTCACCAAGCGGAGGATTTCCTCATCCTCCACCATATTGGTCAGGCCATCGGAGCACAGCAGAAATCTGTCTCCCGGATTCAAGGCCACATCAAAAAAGTCGATCCTGATCTGTTTTTTTACCCCCACAGCTCTGGTGATAATATTCTTTTCCGGATGATTCCGAGCTTCCTCTCTGCCAAGTTCCCCGGCCCGCACCATCTCCTCCACCAGAGAATGATCCCTGGTAATCTGTTCAATTCCGTCATCCAGCAGATACAGCCGACTGTCCCCTACGTTGGCCACATACAGGAAACCGCCCTGTACCGTGGCCGCCACCACCGTAGTGCCCATGCCTTCCAGGTTTTTGTCCTCCCTGGCCTTCTCCATCACCTTTTGATTCGCAGTCTGCACAGCCGCCTCCAGCAGAGGGATCGGCCGTTTCTCCGATGCGTTCTCTATGTAATCCACCATGGTTTCCACCGTATAACGAGATGCCAGATCTCCGGCATTATGTCCCCCCATCCCGTCAGCCACAATAAAAAGATTGGAAAGGTTTCCCACAGGCTGATCAGATGCGTAGACAAAATCCTGATTCATATTCCGCTTCACACCCACATCCGTCACACAGTATGATTTCATAGTTTTCCTTCCTCCGTCAGATAACTTCTGCGGAGCTGTCCGCAGGCTCCGTCGATATCTCTGCCCATTTCTCTTCTA
>DBFBJF010000186.1:0-8161 GCA_048203265.1 Candidatus Merdiplasma sp. | reverse complement strand
CTATATCCCCTTAAAACAGAACTTATTTTCCTCAAATATACCACAATTTTCTCCGAAAAAGAATACATATTCAGAACTCCCTCAACGTAAAACTCACCGTCCACAGCCCCTTCCGGGATGTATCCTTCACCAGAGAAGCCTTATACCCCTCCACATACATCTCCGCTGTCTTCACAGCCAGTGTCTCTGTATCAAAATACCCCACGGTAATCTTGTCCTGCTGCTTAAACTCTGTCAAAATCTTCAGCCACTTTGCCGAAACAGAGAACGTCACCGGAATGCTCACCACGCCTGCGCGCACCACGTCCCGCTGCACCGTCCCGGCCTCCGTCTCCCCGCCGGAATCCGCTTCCACGTCACCCATCTGTACTTCGTAAGAATCCGGCAGAGGGAGGGCCGTCCCGTCAAAAGTCAGATACTGTATAAATGCCATCGGTTACCTCCCTCCTGACCGCAGGTTCTGTCTTGCCTGCGCCGTCACTACCAATTCATCCAGAAGCGTACCGCCCACATACACCGGGATCACGATATTCCCCTGCGAGCCGGAAAATCCCGCCAGGGCTTCCGATACCGCGGAAGAAATCCCGGAAATCAGGTCGGACATGCTCCCGCCGGAGAAAGCGTCTCCGGCATACCCATACTCTGTCCCGTTCACTTTCGGTGAGATCACCATATCCAAAGCCACATCCTTCACAGCTTTTTCCACCAGGTTCCGGTTCTTCTCAATGCCGCTCGCCAGTCCCTTCATGAAGTCCGGCATCCAGGTCTCATAATCTGCCAGCGGCCCCTCATCCGGAGCTGAAAAGTGCAGGAAAGAGCGGATCCGCTCCGCCAGCCCGGAAACGGTGTTGATCACACCCTGGATCATGCTGGAAATTCCGTTGATCAGCCCCTGGATAAAATCCTTCCCCCACTGGAACGCCTGTCCCGGCAGCCCGGTGATAAACCGGATGGCGGAAGAAAATCCATTGCTCACAACCGAATACAGTCCGGAAAGGGCAGAGCTGATCCCGGAGACCATCCGCTGAAAAGCGGACACCGCCGCCTCACGCAGAGAGGAAGCGATATTTACCACCGTGGTCTTGATTCCGTTCCAGACAGAAGACGCCGTCTGCTTCATGGCGGACCAGATCTGAGAGACGAACTGGGACAGCGCCGAAAGTACCGTCTCCACCCCCTGCTTCAATCCCGAAGCCGCGGAAGTCACCACCTGCCGGATTCCTGACCAGATCTGGGCAGCGGCATTTCTGATATTGTTCCAGATATTGGCCGCATCGGATGCAAGCTGGGAGAAATTTCCCGTCACCAGGTCGATCAGCAGGAGCACCGGAGCCAGGATCACATTTTTCAGCAGTTCAAAGGCGCCAGAGGCAATCTGGCAGATCCCCGACCAGATCCCCTGCAAGGTATTCTTTGCGTTTTCCCACAGAGATGTGATGGTTGTCACCACCAGCTGGACAATGGGATTCTGCAGGATTGCGTTCCAGGTATTCGTGAAAAACGCGGATACCTGCGACCACAGGCCGCTCCACCAGTCCGGGATCGCAGAAAAAAAGCCGATGAAAATCTGGAACGCCGCCGGGATGGTCTCCGTAAAGAAAACCACCACCCCGTTCCATAATTCCATCAGCTTCTGGGATACCGCCTGCCACAGGTTCCCGAACCACTCCGTGATCGCTCCCCAGTTTTTCACAATGGCGATGATTCCGGCAATGGCCGCCGCCACCCCGGCGATGATCCCGATCACCGGGAGCAGGGAAATGTTCAGCGCCCCGAAGGACACCGCCAAGGCCGCGATCACCGGCGTCAATGCTGTAAATGCCACCAACAACGCACCCAGGATGATGACAAAATTCTGTACCGGTTCCGGCAGCATCCCGAATACCTCGCTCACTGCCGTGATGATGGCCACCAGAGGCGGAAGCACCACATTAGCCAACTCCACGATCTTTTCCCCAAGGGGAACCAGCGCCTGCTGCAGCTTCCGGGTATTCGCCTCCATCTCCTGCATGGGCGTCTGGGTCTGGGTAAACAGATTTTCCGCTGAACCGGTAACGCTGTCATACGCCTCCCCCACAGAGGTAAGGGACGTAATGAATTTCAGGTTCCCATCCTCCGCCATGGTTCCGAAAGCCTTCGCCGCCATATTCAGGGCTTCCTGCTGGCTGGTGCAATTTCCAATATCTGATACAATCGAATCAATGACCTGCTTCTGGGTCGCCTCCCCATTCTGCCAGGCAAGGAACAACCCCTGGGTCTTTTCTGAGTATAGATCAAGCGAGTCCCCAATCGTGCCGTCCGCCAGGCGGGTCGTCACCTCATTGATCGCGTCATTGACCTTATCCAGGTTATAAGCCCCGCCCTGCAAACCGTTCTGTAAAAGCTGAAAATACTCCGACGCCGAATACCCTGCCTGCTCAAATTTCCCGGCATATTCCGACAGGTTATCCCCTAATTCATTGGTCTTATCCAGACCGTTTTGCGTACCCCGGACGATATAATCCATGGCTTCCTGGGCGGTCAGCCCGTACTGCTTCATCAAAGAATTGACGCCTCGGAGAGTCTCGTTCATGTCGATCCCATACAATTCTTCCAGCGTCAGCGCCTGCTTCGTCAGGTTGGTCAGGTCGGTATCTCCCAGATCACCCAGGTTTTTCTTAACCATGATGACCGCTTCCGCCACAGCGTCCATGCTCTGGCCCACACCGGATCCATAGACTTCTTTGACGACTGCGGCGCTGGCTTCCGCTGCGGCACCCGTTTCCCCGAAGTAAGCGTTCACCTTCGTGACTGCATTTTCTGTCTCCGCATAAGCAGACACCGCTTTATCCCCGATACCCTGGATCTTATCACCGACAGCAGAAAGCTGGTCGGCGGCTTCCATGAGGGCTGCGCCCTTTGCGGCTCCCGCGATCTCCCCGATATCGCCTGCGGCATCCTGGGCAGCGTCCCCAACATCGTTCAGATCCTCGATCAGGTTCCGTATCGCCTGCCCGTCATCCACCGTATCCAGGGCATCGGTCAGCTGCTTAATGTCTGCCTTCCCGCCGGTAGCAGACTTCCCGATTTTCTCGATAGCAGTCTTTAGCTGGTCTGAGGATGCTGTGCCGTTTCTGATGGCATTTACCAATCGGCTTCCCAGCACATCCGCATAATCATCTACGTTGGATTCCGTAGCGGCAAACAGCTTGCTGAGCCGCTCCATGTTGGAAGCCAGTCGTTCCTGCTCAGACTGCAGGCCGGACAGATCCGCCTTGTAGCGGTTCAGTGCCCCCCTGGTTTCTTCCACCTCACGCTGGAAGGCCATGTACTGGTCTTTCCCAAGGTCGCCTCGCTCAAAGGCTTTCGTCACGTCCTCCTGCGCCTGCTCCAAAGCCTGCAGCTTTCGCTCGGGATCCCCGATGGCCTGCTGCAGAAGCTCCTGCTTCTGTGCTAAAAGCACCGTGTTGGACGGGTCCAGCTTCAGGAGGTTGTTCACATCCCGAAGCTGGTTTTGGGTCTTCTTTATGGAATTGTTCACGTCAGACAGCGACTTTTCCAGTCCGCTGGTATCGCCGCCGATTTCCACCGTAATTCCCTTGATCCGGCTTGCCATGTGTTACTCACCTCCTGAAAATAGGCAAAGAAAAAGCCCGGATTGCTCCGAGCATAAAAGAAAGCATTTGCCATTGTGACAAATGCTTTCCATAATCATTATTTTAAGCTGCCTTCCCCTCCCATAAGGGCGGTCAGTTCCTCAATGCGCTCCACCGGGAACGGCGGTTCACATAAGGGCTTCATAGCGATTGCCATGAGCTTCATCGGGTTATCGTCCGCTGCCACCCTGTTAGATGACAGTTTGCCGCAGATACGGCATCTGTGGATGATGGCCCATTCGCCATTTTTTCTTACCCATACTGCAACAGGTTCCATCACGCCGCCGCAGTCTGACTCCCTGTCTCCGGGTTCATTGTCCAGATGCTGGCTGCTTAAGCAGTTCGGGCAGTGGTTCCTGTGGTCTGATCCTGCCCCTCCGGGAACAACCAGGCGGCCGCATACCTTACAGGTAAAGGATTCGGTACAGGCATGGTTCTTATAATAATGTTTCTCATATTTTTTCCGTTTGTTCTCACGGTTCATTGTATTTTCCTCCTGAAAGTCTTTGATGTATCCAAATCCTCCGGGAGGTTTGCCGGGTTATTGCACGCAAGCCTCCCGGCTTGATACAATAGCACATCCGTTGTTCTTCAAACAGCATACCCCTTCCTGTATTTTATTTGTGCGCACAAGGCGAGTATAACAGAGAAACCGTATTTAAGCAATCCGCCAAATCAAAGAAAATCCAGGACAGCCGCTAAAATTGATCGAAATCTTTTTGTGTGGCCACCACCGCATATTTATGCTCATCATTCCGGCTCTCTATATACATGTCATTCACCATCCCGATGGTCAAAAGATCCAGATCCCGGATGGACAGCCCCAGCTGTACACACCGCAGGAGAAAGAGCGGGGTCGTCATTTCCCGGTCAGTCGGGCGAAGTTTTTTTTAGCCTGCACATCCGTCTGGGTATTCAGCCCCCAAAGCTCAATAATCTGGGGCAGTACCTGATAGATGGAGAAAGTGTTAAAGCCGTCCAGCCATTCCTCCGGCGTATCCGGGATGGAAGGGTCGGCATGCTTCGCCATCACATAAGCGATGTTCTCAAACATCTCCAGGGAAAACAGGTCGAGGCTGGAATTCTCCGGGTCATTCTTGTCGATGCTCTTTTCCAGGTCCCGCAGGTCTTTGAAGATATCCCTGTGGAATTTCATCCGGTAGATCCTGGGGATGGCAGCGGAGGCCTTGAAAGCGACCTCCCGCCCGTCAATCGTGATATTTTTCTTCATGCTCATAAGGTTTCCCCTCCTGTCTCTTCTTCCTCAAAACCCTGCAGGCTGGACTGCTGGACCCCGGACGTCTCCGGATCCGTCACCGCCGGCATATACACCGAGGTATACCAGCCGGTATAGACCGTATCCGTGGTGCTGTCCCCGGTACGGGCTTTCACATAGCCGTTGGCCAGGGGAGCCGCCGTGATGGCCAGCGTTTCCGTCTGTACTTCGATCTCCTCCTCATTGGTAGTGGACTCAATGTTCGGCCTTGCCGCCGAGCAGTTATACAGCACATGGCGGATCTTCTTCACATCCCCGTCAAACTCAAAGAGCAGGGCGAAGTTCGCCGTCTCCACATTGGCGCTCTCCACCAGCACGCTGTTGTCATCCAGGGACTCCTTCAGCACATCGGTACGGAAGCTCTCCGGCACCATGGCCAGCTCCAGATCCCCTTCATAGCCCATGTTGTTGGAGATCGTATAATAGGCATACCCGTCCGCATAAAAATTGGATGGCTCGCCGTTGGGCTCCAGGGACAGGGATACAGCACCCGGCATGGCTACCGGCGTCCCGAAAGTAATGTCCCCATCCTCATCCACCGTGATCAGTGCATAATGCACGTTACAGATGTTGAATTTTACTTTATTCTTCTTATTCGGCATTTACATTCCCTCCATATCAAAAGAGTACAGGACCTCGTACAGCTTTTCGCTGTCGATCCAGGTTTCGGTTTTGTTGTAAAAAATCCCTGCCGCATCAAGCGCATCCTCCACCTTCCGCTCCGAAGCAAGGTCTTTGAAATCCGTATACATTTCCAGACGCACCTCGCTGATCCTGTGGTACACCTTCCCGTCTGCGGAGAAATTGCTGCTCCCCGGAAGCAGATAGCAGAGGAACGGCGGCTCCGGGGATTCCCCTTCCGCAAAGTGGTCATATGCATAGGGGATGCCTATGCTGTCCAAAACTGATAACAATTTTTCCATCTCATCCCTCCAGTGCCTTTCGGATTTCTTCTTCCAGATATTCCATGCCTTTCTGCTCTGCGGAAGTGATATGGGGCTGGGCAGCCACACGCCCGCCCCCGCGCTTGGCATGTCCGAATTCGAGGAGATGTGCCAACTGGTAACGGTTCCTGGAATGCACCGCCACCGTCAGGCTGCTGGAGGTTTCCTTCATCTTTTTTACCGCCCAGCTTTTTGCATAGTCCCCGGTATCCTTTGGCGCATGGGAGCGGATGTCATCCTTTACCACATCCCCGGCGTCTTTGACTGCCTGCTTTACATCCTCAGCGGCAATGCCAGCGTACTCTTCAAGAGTGTCCATGATCGTATCCGCCAGACTGCCGATCGGGACATTTCTCCCCATACTCACCGCCTCGCTTTCTGGCATTTGAGCTTTATGGATTTCTTTTTGAAACTCCGGTGGTCGATGCCAAGGATGTTGTAAATCTCATTCTCATAACAAATACGGAAACCATCCGCTGTGATCTCTGACACCGCCTCACACCACCGGACAGTAAAGTCTGCCTTGGTGTTGTCCACCACCGTACCCGCTGAGGTGCTCTCGTTTGGGGACTCCCCGCTGATGGTGGCATAGCAGGAATAGAAATCCGCCCACTCATTGGTGTGGTTCCCAATGGCATCTGTCACGACTGTGTTTTTCTGTACCGTGATCTTCCGGTTCAACAAAGCCACATCCATCAGAACCCCTCCTTCCGGCTCCCGAAGAGCAGTGCCCTAAGCGTCAGGTTTAAGGCATGGTGGTCGGCTTCCTCCCGGTGTTCATAGAGGTATGCCGCCGTAAACATCACGGCGATCTTCCCGTTCTGGGCGGCTGCCAGGTCATCCTCACTGTCCGTGCGAAGGATATCCAAGCACTGTCTTTTGGCCGCCGTGATCATATTTTCAATCAGGGCGTCGTCATCCCCATAATCCACCCGGAGATAATTCTTCATTTCTTCCAGTGTCACCATCTGCCTGTCTGCCTCCTTCCAGTAAAGCGGCACCGCCATAAACAGGGATGCCGCTGTCATCTAAAGCCAGGAAACCGTTTAGGCGCTGGCCTTCTGCGCCAGCACCTTCACCGCCTCGGACAGCACCAGCTTCCCATCCAACCTCTGGGAGCCAAGGAAACCCACCTGCCCATTGGCAGCGTACAGTTCGTTCAGCCGCTTAAAGGAACGTCCCTGCCGGTCCGCGATCCAGTAGTAGCTGAAATCACCAAAGGCAATGGTCTTAGCCCCTGCCGCGATCACCGGCATATAGGCGGAGGTCTTTACCGGCCTGCCAAGGAGGGTATCCGGCGTGCCGGCCACAAGGGAAGGCTGCCACAGGTACTGCCCGGTGGAATCCTTCAGCTTGCGCACCGCTTTGATGGTGGAGTCGTTCAGCACCCATACCGCTTTCTTGCGGTAAGGGGATTTCAGGGAGTAGAACAGGTCCATCAGCTCATCCGCCGTAACGGCAGTAGAGGAAGTTGCCGTCACCCCGGTCTCCGCGCCGCCGGTGGCCGCAAGGATGCCCAGAGGCTTCCCGGAGCCGTCCCCGGTAAAGAATGCCTCTTCCTCCTTCGCCCCGATCCTTCTTGCAAACTCCTTCGCAATGTAGGATTCCAGGTCGAAAACGCTGTCATTAAGAAGCTCCTCGGATACCTTGATCATGGTGCCCACCTTGTAAGCCCCGATGGATACCTGGCCGAAGGAATCATCGCTCTCCGTATAAGCCCCTTCCTCATCGATCCAGGACGCCGTACCCTTGGTCGCCACCACCGGGATCTTCCGGTCGCCGCTGGAAGTGCGGATCACCTTTGCCAGCTGGCGGAACACGTTTTCCTCTTCCAGGGCTTCCACCAGGGTGCGCTCATACTCATCCGGCACCAGGTACCCGCCTTCGGAATCCGTCCCTTCCTGCAGGGCATTGACCACCGATGGAAGGGGAGCTTTGGAGCGCATCATATCCCAGAAGCTGGTACGGTACTCATCGGAAGCACGCCCGGTTCTCTCAATGGTCCTGCTGCCCATAGGCTTCCCGGTCAGGGGCTGGTTCACAGGCTTCTTCATTTGTGCGTCCAGCGCCTCAAGACGCTCCATACGGGAGATTTCCTTCCCAAGGTCGGTGATTTCCTGCTCCATGCGGGTGTAGGCGGCGTCATCCTCTGCGGACAGCACGCCCTTATCGGTCCTGTGGGAATCCAGGAATGCTTTCGCCGCTTCCCACGCCTTTGCCCTTTTTTCTCTCAGTTCTAAAATCGTCATGGTCATGTCCTCCTTAAAATCTCAATAAATCAAGCCGCTCGTAGAGGCTGTCTACGC
>DBFBJF010000185.1:0-5941 GCA_048203265.1 Candidatus Merdiplasma sp. | reverse complement strand
GAAAGGGAAGGAGGCGCCTTGTTTTTCCAGCCTCCACATGATAGAATGAAAATGCGGCAGTTTAGAGCAGCAGCCACAAGGTCGATCCGGCACCCCACACTCGTGTGGGGTGGGCCGGCTTGACCTTGTGGAGGATGGGCGGAACGCCCATACAGCCGCAGGCGGTCGCTGCGTCAGCAGCGTCCAGCCTTCGCAGAAGGCGGCCTGCGGCCTGCTGCTCTAAAGAGAGAAGCAGTAAAGCGAAGCGCAGCTGCTCAAAAGAGAGGAGCAGTAAAGCGAAGCGCAGCTGCTCAAGAGAGAGCAGCCGCAAGCGAAGCGCAGCTGCTCTGAACCGTGTGACAGAGGCAGAAAGGAGTGCATCAGATGCAGGTAGAGGAATGGCTGGGACAGGACAACCAGCTTGGTATGGATATATGGAAAAATAAATATCAGAATAATGGGGAAAGCTTTGATCAATGGCTGGACCGAATCAGCGGGGGAAATAAGGCCATCCGGGAGCTGATCGCCCAGAAAAAGTTTTTGTTCGGAGGCAGGATCCTGTCCAACCGGGGACTGGAGAACATGGGAAGAAAGGTGAGCCTCTCTAATTGCTATGTGGTAAACCCGCCAGAGGACAATATCGAAAGTATTTTTGACTGTGCGAAAAAGCTGGCCCGCACCTACAGCTACGGGGGCGGCTGCGGAGTAGATATCTCGGGACTGGCGCCCCACGGAGCGAAGATCAACAATGCGGCCAAAGAGACCAGCGGTGCGGTGTCCTTCATGGAGCTGTTTTCCCTGGTGACGGAACTGATCGGACAGAATGGCCGCCGGGGCGCTCTGATGATTTCCATCGACTGCTCCCATCCGGACGTGGAGGAGTTCATCGACCTGAAGACTGACCTGAACAAGGTGACGAAGGCCAACATTTCCGTGCGGATCGATGAGAAATTTATGGAAGCAGTGAAAGAGAACGGGACTTATCGTCTTCATTACACCAGGGAGGCCACCGGACAGGTAATCGAGCGGGAGATTAAGGCCAGGGATCTGTTCCATCATATCGCGGAGGTGAACTGGGACTATGCGGAGCCGGGAGCTCTGTTTTGGGACCGGGTGAAAGGCTGGAACCTGCTGAGCAACACGCCGGAGTTCTCCTTTGCGGGGGTGAATCCCTGCGCCGAGGAGCCCCTGCCTGCCGGCGGAAGCTGTCTGCTGGGCAGCCTGAATCTGTCCGGTTTCGTGAAGGACCCCTTCACACCCCAGGCAAGCTTTGACTTTGAGGGCTTCCGGAAAGCTGTGGCGGTGGCTGTGGGGGCTTTGAATGAGGTGCTGGAGGAGGGACTTCCCCTTCATCCCCTGCCCGAGCAGCGGGAGAGCGTGAGCCGCTGGAGACAGATCGGGCTGGGCATCATGGGACTGGCCGATATGCTGATCAAGCTGGGACTGGTTTACGGGGAGGAGGAGGCCCTGGAGCTGTGCGACCGGATCGGCTTTATCATGGCGGACACGGCCATTGCCGCCTCTGCCATGCTGGCGAAGGAACAGGGAGCTTATCCCGGATTTGTGGCGGAGCAGGTGATCTCAACCCCATACTTTGAGGCCAACACCTCTGAGGCCACGGTGGAGCTGGTAAAGAAATACGGGCTGCGCAATTCCCAGCTTCTGACCATCGCGCCAACGGGCACGCTCTCCACCATGCTGGGGATTTCCGGGGGTATTGAGCCCATCTACGCCAACTACTATGAGAGAAAGACCGAATCTCTTCACGGCACGGATGTTTACTATCGGGTGTATACCAAGATTGTGGAGCAGTACATGAGGGAGTTCCATGTGGAGGATGACCGGGACCTGCCGGAGTTTTTCACCACCGCTATGACGCTGGACTACCATCAGCGTATTAATATGCAGTCCATCTGGCAGACCCATGTGGATGCCTCCATCAGCTCCACCGTGAATGTGCCAAACCATTTTACTGTGGAGGAGACGGAGAATCTGTACCTGTACGCCTATGAGAAGGGGCTGAAGGGAATCACCATTTTCCGGGACGGATGTCAGAGAACGGGTGTGCTCTCTACAGAGACCGGACCGAAACCTCCTGTGGCGGGAGACGGGCTGAAACGGGGCGAGATCGTGCTGGTAACCGATGATGTGGTGGGCAAAAAGAGAAAGCTGATCACCGGATGCGGCAGCCTTCACTGCATTGCCCTGTTTGATCCCCACACGGGCGCGCTGCTGGAAACCTACCTGAGCAAGGGCTCCACCGGCGGCTGCAACAATTTCATGATCGGACTTTCCCGCATGATTTCCATCAGCGCCAGAGGCGGAATCGACATTGATACCATTATCGATCAGCTTAACTCCACCGGGTCCTGTCCCTCCTACACGGTGCGCCGGGCCACTCAGAAGGACACCAGTAAGGGAAGCTGCTGTCCCATGGCGGTGGGCAATGCCCTGAGAGATATGTACAATGAGGTGCAGCAGGAGCTGGCGGCCAAGAAGGCCACCAATCCGCCCACCAAGATCCCCAAACCCAAGGCGGTTTCCAGACCCAAGGACCGGATGATCTGTCCTGAGTGCGGAGAACCTCTGGTGTTCGAGGGGGGCTGCAATATCTGCAAGAGCTGTGGCTGGAGCAAGTGCTTCTGAGTCCGGACGCGGCAGGAGAGGATGAAAAACGATGAAATCATTGGTTTTGGCAGAAAAGCCTTCGGTGGCCAGAGACATCGCCCGGGTGCTTCACTGCGGGAAGCAGGAGAACGGAGCTCTGGAGGGCCGGGACTATGTGGTGACCTGGGCCCTGGGGCACCTGGTGACTCTGGCGGATCCGGAGGAGTACGATAAAAAATACGCGAAGTGGGAGATGGCGGACCTCCCCATGCTGCCGGATGAGATGAAGCTGGTGGTGATTCCCCAGACATCAAAGCAGTACCGGGCAGTGAAAAACCAGCTGTTCCGCAAGGACATCAAGGAGGTCATCATTGCCACGGACGCGGGCCGGGAAGGAGAGTTGGTGGCGCGCTGGATCCTGGATAAATCCGGCTGCGGCAAGCCCATCCGCAGGCTGTGGATTTCCTCTGTGACGGACAAGGCCATCCGGGAGGGCTTCGCCCACCTAAAGGATGGCCGGGAGTACAACAACCTGTACCGGGCTGCCCAGGCCAGGGCGGAGGCGGACTGGCTGGTGGGGATGAACGGAACCAGGGCGCTGACCTGCAAGTACAACGCCCAGCTCTCCTGCGGCAGAGTCCAGACGCCCACGCTGGCCATCATTGCCAAGCGGGAGGAGCAGATCCGGAATTTTAAGCCCCAGGAATATTATGGAATGACACTCCAGGCAGGGGAGGTCACCTGGACCTGGCAGGATAAAAAGACCCGCAGCACCCGCTCCTTTCAGCGGGAGCGGATGGAGCAGCTGCTGGACCAGGTGAAGGGAAAATCCCTGGAGATTGTGACGGTGAGCGCAAAGCCGAAGAAAGTGATGCCCCAGGGGCTTTACGACCTGACCACCCTGCAGCGGGAGGCCAACCAGCGCTTTGGTTTTTCCGCCAAGGAGACGCTGAATATTATGCAGCGCCTGTACGAAAATCATAAGGTGCTCACCTACCCCCGGACGGATTCCCGGTATATCGGGAAGGACGTGGTGCCGACCCTGAAAGAGCGGCTGTCCGCCTGCGGGATTGGGCCGTACCGGAAGCTGGCGGGGGCGCTGATGCACCGTCCCCTGCCGGTCAACGGCAGCTTTGTGGATGACAAGAAGGTGAGCGACCATCACGCCATCATTCCCACAGAGCAGTTTGTACAGCTGGATCACATGACAAACGAGGAGCGAAAGATTTACGATATGGTGGTGCGCCGGTTCTTAAGCGTGTTCTATCCCCCTGCGGTGTATGAGCAGGTGACCATGGAGGCCCGGGCGGGAGACTGTCTCTTTACCGCCCACGGACAGACGGTGAAGGACCTGGGATGGCGGGCAGTCTACGCGGAGAGCGCGGTAGCGGAGGATGGCTGGGATGATCCGGAGGAGAGCGAGGTGCCGGAGGAGCAGAAGATTAAGGCTCAGACCCTGAAGGCCCATCAGGCCGGGGAGCGCCTTACGGTTGACCGGGCCGCTCTGACTACGGGAAAGACCAAGCCCCCGGCCCGGTTTACCGAGGCTACGCTGCTGGCGGCCATGGAGAATCCGGTGAAGTACATGGAGAGCCGGGACGCGGCGGCTGCCAAAACTCTGGGAGAGACCGGAGGACTGGGCACTGTGGCTACCCGGGCGGATATTATTGAGAAGCTGTTCCATTCCTTCCTCATGGGGAAGAAGGGAAATGAAATTTATCTGACCTCCAAGGCGAAGCAGCTTCTGGAGCTGGTGCCGGAGGACTTGAGAAAGCCGGAGCTGACGGCTGACTGGGAGATGAAGCTCTCCCGGATTGCCCAGGGCAAGTTAAAGCAGGAGGCATTTCTGGGAGGAATCCGGGAATACACCCGGGAGATTGTGGAGGAGATCCGGGGCGGCCAGGGAACCTTCCGCCATGACAATCTCACTAACAAAATCTGCCCCCGCTGCGGGAAGCGGCTGCTGGCGGTGAACGGAAAGAACAGCAAGCTGCTGGTGTGCCAGGACAGGGAGTGCGGCTACCGGGAGACGGTTTCCAGAACCACCAACGCCCGCTGCCCCAAGTGTCACAAGAAGATGGAACTGCTGGTGAAGGGCACGGAGGAGACTTTTGTCTGCGCCTGCGGATACAAGGAGCGGTTATCCGCCTTCAAGGCCAGACGGGAGAAGGAAGGAGCCGGCGTCACCAAGCGGGACGTGCAGAAATATCTGAAGCAGCAGCAGAGGGAAGCGAAGGAACCGGTGAATAATGCGTTTGCCCAGGCACTGTCAGGGATCAAGCTGGATCAATAAGAGGAAGAAGTTATGATGATGGAGATCGAAGAACTGCTGGAACAGATACTGGAAAACATTGCCAGCATTGCCATTGTACTGTTTGAATTTATCGGTGTGGGCATTATCATCTGGAGCGGTATTACCGGATTCTTAAGGTGGCTGAAGCATTCTGGCGATACAGGGATTTATCTGGCCCGGGGGCTGGCCATGGCGCTGGAATTTAAGATGGGAAGCGAGATTCTGCGCACCGTCATTGTCCGGGAGTGGACGGAGATCGGCATCGTGGCGGGGATCATCGCCCTGCGGGCGGCTCTGACCTTCCTGCTTCACTGGGAGATCAAGGAGGAGGAGAAGAGCAGCCAGGGGGCAGGTAAGGGAAACACTGACTAAAGCGTTTCCTTAGTAAGGAAGAACGGTAGAAGACCAAACGAAATCATATCAGGCCAATCGGGGCCGGAAGCGTGAAAAAATAACGTTTCCGGCCCCAATTTTACATAGATTTCACCTAACCTTGATAGCAGCCGCCGGAAAACAGGATTAAAATAGAAAGGATATAACATATGGGTTAAAAGTATCATCCGGAAGCTGTTCCGGGAATGGAGGAAAATGGTGGAACACATTTACAAAAACAGAGAATTGTCATGGCTTCAGTTTAATGAGAGAGTGCTGGAGGAGGCGGATAATCCCCAGGTGCCCTTGTGTGAGCGGCTGACCTTTGTGTCGATTTTTCAGACCAATCTGGATGAGTTTTTTATGGTGCGGGTGGGCTCCCTCCAGGATCAGGAGCTGTTAAAGGAAAAGATAACCGATAACAAGACGGGAATGTCCCCGGCCCAGCAGATCGACGCGATTGTGGAGGAAGTGCAGCGCCTGATCGGAAAGAGAGATGAGATCTATGGCCGGCTGATGGGGCAGATTGAGGAGCAGGGAATTCGCATTGTGGACTTTCATAAAATCGGAGAAGAAGAGGAAACTCTGCTGGAGGTTTATTTTGATCAGGAGATCGCGCCGCTGATTTCCCCCACCGTGGTGGGCCGCAGGCAGCCCTTTCCTTTTTTGCGCAACCGGGAAATCTATGCG